>CAIYTD010000333.1 GCA_903928955.1 Oligoflexia bacterium
AGAACAGATAGCAAATATCTTTCCGAGTCTGTTTCCAAAACACTATCTCCAATAGTAGAAATAATCCGCCCTCCCTATGAAAAAAATCTCTCCGCAAATACAGGGAAAATTTCATTAAGTACTCGCTTTGTTAATGATTCTGAAGTCAGCGATCATCATGCTATTATTCCGACTGAATTATCAATGAATGCGCAACAACTGTCTGAAGAAGATAAAAAAATTTATAACCTCATCTGCATCAGACTCCTTTCAGCTTATCAGCCAGATTACATTACATCTGTAACAACAGTCATCACACAAATTCAACCCCACAGAGACCTATTTCGTTCTCAAGGAGTAATCATAGAAGAACTAGGATGGAAAAAACTCGAGATACATTCTTCTAACTTAGAAACCAATGAAAAAATATTGCCTTCGAGTTTAAAGAAATTTCTCCCTGTTACCATTCTAGAAATAAAGCCGCTCTTCAAGAAAACAAAAGCTCCTCCTCATTTAACAGAAGCAGCCCTCCTGACTGCTATGGAAACGGCTGGAAAAACATTAGATGATCGAGAACTCGCAGCGGTGATTCGTGATTCTGGACTAGGCACGCCTGCTACAAGAGCTGCAACAATTGAAACTCTTTTAAGCCGTGGCTATTTAGAACGTAAAGGTAAATTACTTCATGTGACTCCATTAGGGATCAGACTCATTGAAATTGTTGATTCTTCAGTGAAAAGCCCCGAACTAACTGCCCGCTGGGAAAAAGAATTGGCACAAATTCAAGCAGGAAAACGAACGTTTAAAAGTTTTATGGTAGACCTAGAAGCACAGATTAAAACTCAAGTAACAAATGTACTCGAACTAAGACCGCTCTCACAGGCATCTCCCGAACTATTAGCAGAAATTACCCCTCATATTCTAAAATTAATTTTAAAAGGCTCATTGGCAGCTGGAAAACTTTTTGAAGAAGTATCTAAAAAAGTTATTAAATTGGAAAGAAAAGAATTTGAAAATATTCTAAAATCACTTACAAATTCAAACTCCATTCTAGTAACTGAGACAACATTTCAAAAAGAGGGGAAAACCATCCATTATCGACGAGTATCTCTACCGTAAATTTTTTTAGAATTGAATTTTACAAAGTGGCAATTGTTGCCTCAGTTGATTTTCAATTGACTGGTCTATCCAATTGGAGCTCAAATTCAAAGAAGTCAGATGAGCTAAATTTTGAACAACACTAACAGCATCCTCAGATCCAATAGCATTAAAACTCAAATCCAGAAATACTAGATTTTTGAGCTGACTTACAGAGCAAATCCCTAGAGATCCAATTTCATTATTACTTAGATCTAAAGAGGTAAGATATTTAAATGGAACCAAATAACTAACACCTTCATTACCAATTTTATTCCAACCCAAATCTAAAGAAGTAAGATTAACAAGATGAAATAGTCTAGCTACATCCTCTTGATTCAGTTGATTTTGACTTAAATTAAGCTGAACAAGAGACGCAGGCAGATCTAATAGTAATCTAGAATCATACACAGCAGATGATAAATCTAATTTTTTAATTTTACTAAATAATCCATTTCCTTTAAAAAAATGAATAAACTCGTCATCAGAAAACTTTTTACCGCTAAAACTCCATGTAATCCTATTATTAATGAAGTCATTTATCTCTATTTCCCCATTATCAATGTAACCAAGAATACTTTTAAAACTTATCGATACGCTACTCAAATCCAGATAGCTCAGGACCCTAAAAATCCTACGTCTTACTATAATATTGGGATTTCCTAAATTAGAAATTATACTTTCAATAATAGATGAGTTTTTAGGTTGAATTTTTATTAAAGCTCCGGCAGCTGAATCAGAAGCATACCCTTCGACTTTTAACAAAAGCTGCACAAGGCCTTCAAGAGCATGAATATCCTGAGATTTCGCTGCCCCCAAAGCAAATGCTGCTTCAGAACAAACAAAATCATTAGAATCTCTCAATGCTTTTACCAGTGCGACTTGAACGTTTTCATCCTGAGCTCGAATCTTCCCTAAAACATTCACTATATCGCAACGGATAAATAAATTTGGATTTGACAATCCTCGAATCAAACTTTCGTAAATTTTGGAATCCTGCGGTTCTATTTCCTTAAGTGCAGTAGCTACTGAAGAACGAACACTAAGACTCTCATCCTCAAGCCCTCGCACTAGAATTTGAGAAATATTTGGATCAAATCGATTTACTCGTCCTAAGGCTGCTACTGCATTGCAGCGGACGCGAACATCTTCTTGCTTATCTAAAAACCTAGACAATAAAGCTTGATGTATAGTAGGATCTTTTGATTCAATATTACCTAATGCAAGAGCAGCAACAGAACGCAGATGAATATTTTCTGATCCTAAAAGTTTGACTATCGTTTTAAGTCCCTTCGAATAGATAGGATGCAGACATCCCAATACATCAGCTGCAATCAAGCGGACAGCTCTGTTTTTATCTGAAAGCCTATGAATCAGCTCCTTTTGTATAAGGATATCATGACATTTTATTTTTCCTAAAGCAGTAATTGCTGAAATTCGAACCGTACTGTTTTGATCCGACACCCTCTTTAAAAGAGCAAGTCTAGTCAATAGACTTCTTGGTCTGATTAGTCCCAAAATATCTATTAAAGTCCTACAAATCTTTGGACTCGTGCATACCCCCAATATTTTTGCTATCCGATCCTGAATTTCCGGATTTTTCGGTTTAATATTTCTTAATATCTCGGCAGCTATTCTTTGAGTTTCTTCATTCTCACTAAATGCTAATTGATAAAGAAGTGCTTGATTAAAATCCAGATCATCTTGCTGAGATTTTTTTAAAAAAGAAAAAAAATAAGACCTAATCGCCAGTATATTTTTTTCATCTCCCATTACAGCTAAAATTGTTTTTTTAATTTCTGTTCTTTTATTTGAATTTTTTTTATATTCACTAGCTAAAACTTGATAAGTTACTTTCATAAAATCAAAGTCTTCAATCACATCTAAAATATTTCTAATAGTTTGAAAATCAGATTTTTGAATCAATTCTAAAATTTTATTCTGTGGATCTTCAAGTATCTTTTTCCACTCAGGAACATGACTAATGAGTACTAATTTATTTCCATACTCGCCTGTAAGCGCAGAATTCAACCCTAGATCTTGAATCGTTGGAATATAATCTCTTTTTCCTACATCTTGTCTCTCTGCAATTTCAATTGCATCTCTCACCATCGCTTCATCAAAGAAATGTTCGAGTTGCAAAACTGAGTGTCTATTCAAAATTTTTAGAAAATAATTTTTAAGTTCATTTTTATTCTGAGATTCTATTTTTTCTCGAATTTGTCGCCATTCCTGCCTACGCTGTATAAATAGCTTTTTTGTCTCATTTTCTTCAGCATAGTACTTTAAATCTTGCATATAGAGCATTGCTTTTTCTCGAGAAACCTTTCCACTTAATCCACCGCTCTTTTGCTCACTGATAGGCTGCCAAAGTCCATCGAACTGTTCATATCGATCAGAACGAGCGGTAAATCTAGGTAAGTTCTCATAATGGATAATAGTTCCGTGCATAGAAGAAGGATCTACGGTAGATGCAACAGGATTTAATGAAATTAAAAAGATACGACTCGAAGGAAATTTTTGATGAGAAGAACATAGGAGATGGGTATGAAACCTATTTTCATGGTCAGGAAAAAGGCTCTCAATGTAAGTGGAAATAGTTCCTGCAAAACCAGTATCGACAAAAAGAACTCGCTTTAAATTAAGAGTTTCTTCATTGATTCCATTCTCACTTAAGTAATCTCTTAAATGAGGGTCATGCCTATTCGCGCGCGAAACATTTAGAAGATGGACTCTCTTTTCAGCATCAGTACCTCGGGTTTCAAGTTTCGCTAAGTCATGAAGCAACTCAGCATCTCTCGCTAAAAAATAAATTTCTTCATCTAAATGCATTTCTAAAAGCTGAGCCACTGCTTCAAGATGAGCTCTTTTAAGTCTATTCCAGTTTTTACCCAAGTTTTCGTGCTGGACTGCCTCAACCGTCTCTATGCTTGGTCTCACTGAGTAAGGCTCACCTGCTGCAGTGCAAACAAGGGGAAGCCATAAGGTAATGATTAAGATAATAATATTTGCTTTCCATTTTTGGATCAAAGAAAGTAGCAGCAAGAAGGAACCCCTAGTTTTTTTTTCTAATATTTTAAAACTAATGGTCACCTAATAATTTCTAAGTAAGAACGCAAGATTTAAATGACAAAAAAGAGTTACCTGACTAAATCAGGACATTCCCTGATCCCACGCAAGCTAACTTGGATCATTCTGCTCTCCGCAGTTTCGTCGACTCCTAAATGGAGAGCCTTGTAGGTTTGTAGAAATCGCTTCTCCATTTCCTGCTTTCTTTCCAATAACATAGGATTAAAAGGCAGCATTCTTTGTTCGCGAAGCACCATACCTGATGGAAGATCTTTCTGTTGAATTTCCAATGGAAAAGACCCATCAGGAAATTCTTTTGCCATAACGCCAATCGTGTATCGATACCCGGTTGCACACACATCCCATGAGTAGTGGGATTCTGAATCGAATGGGGTTAGAGCCTAAGCGGGATGATTTAGCTTCTACGTTATCTAGAGGAGAAGCCGAACGTGTTGCAGTTGCGCGTGCATTGGTTCGATCACCGGAGTTGATTGTTGCGGATGAACCCACGAGTGCTCAAGACCGAGATTTCACGTGGTCCCTGATGGATCTTTTTTTGAAATCAAGCATTCGGGGTGCCACTATTGTTTTGGCAACTCACGATCGAGAAATGATAAGACGAGTTCGAAAACGTTGTGCGGTTCTGAAAGCTTGGCAAATCAGTCTTGAGGAAGCGCTCTGTATTTATTGACTTATTTTGAGGGGCGTCTCGTTAATACATAGGTATTATTTAACACATTCACGGTTACATTCGAATACGAGATGATTTCATCAAAGGTTGAAAGTATGCTGAAAAGCAAGGTTTTCTTTAAATTAGCTATTCCTTCTGTCTTCTCGCTCTTCGTGCTCCCAGCTTGTGGTAATCTTATCGTTGGAGTGAGTTCAAATGCTGCATCTTCAGCTAGCCATTCTTCTTTTACTCAAAATTGGCTGATGAATAGCGCATCTCCATATAGTTACAACACTTCGCTGATTCAGTTTTCAGGGGGAACAGCAGCACTCATCTCGAACAGTCATTCTGATTTGAATTCCAGTCTATTTAATCAGGGTACTTTTACAGGAGGTGGTCTTTACGATTCTACCAATTCCTATCTCAGGCTAAGCACCTCCAGTCCCAATACTGCATTAGATGCAAGTTGGACTCCCGCTTGGTCTAATCTTGTGGGCTATTGGAAGCTCGATGAAACTGGCGGGGCAAGCAGCATTTCAGATAGTTCGCCGAGTGGTACTCTTACTGGAACCGCATCAAATATAACCTTCGGGGGGACGGGTAAAATCGGAACGGGTGCCTTGTTCAATGGCACAAGCTCTTCTATTGATCTAGGCACTCCTGCATCTTTACGGAGCTTAAGTACTTTTACAATGAGTGCATGGATCAAAATCACTTCCGTTGGTGGTGGCACTTATACGATTATTGGACAAGAATTTGGTGGTAAATTGAGATTGAGTGGAAGTGCTTTAAGTCTTCCTTTGAGTACTAATGGCAGCAGTTGGGCTAGTACATGCCTCAGTTCTACCTCTCTTTCAGCGGGCAATTGGTATTATGTTTCTGGAACTTATGATGGTTCCTCTATCCGGCTTTATATTGATGGAGTCCTGAATACTACTTGCAGTCAGACAGGTGTAGTAGGCACAAATTCTAACCATAATATGATAGGGAGTATCGCAGCAGCTGACTATTTTAACGGGAGGATTGATGAGGCTGCCGTCTGGAACACCGCTCTAAATGCTTCTGCCATTGCTACCCTTTATCAGCATCAATCTGCTCAATATACGGGCACTCTGACTTCTCGCGTGATGGATGGACTGGCCTCTGGACAATCTTGGACAAGCCTGGCCTGGGTGCCTACGCTTCCTTTTTCTAAACCTCTGCCTGACAACACAACCTCAACCCCTGCGAGCGAGAGCACTTCCAGCTATGCTTCTCTCAATTCAGGTTCTCTGATGAGCGGAATTGTAGGTCTTTGGCACTTAGATGAAGCGAGTGGAACGAGTGGAGCTGGATCAGTCTTAGATCGTTCAGGAAATGGCAACAATGGCACTCCTACCAGTGTAATATTTGGGGGAGCTGGTAAATTAGGATCTTCCGCGAGTTTTGATGGATCTACCTCACATCTTGATGTCTCAAGTTCTAGTTCACTGAACTCTATTAATAATTACGTCAGTGTGAGCGCCTGGGTCTACTTTAATCAGTGGTATTTAGGCGCTTGCGAGAAAAATCTGATTGTTTCAAGAGATGTGGATTATGTTACTTCGGGTTTTTACGGGTTATTCGTCATTGATTCGGGTGCGGGCTGTAGTCCATCTGGAATTAAATATCCCAATTTTAGAGTCAGTTTGGGTGGGGTATCAGGTCCTGCTGTAACAGGAGCTACTCAGCTGAGTTTAGCTACCTGGTATCATCTGCTTGGAACTTATGATGGATCAACCCTAAAAATTTACCTGAATGGCAAATTAGATAATTCAGCTTCTTATTCTGGGGTTATTGGTTCTACTTCGAGTAATCTCACGATTGGGTATATGAATTACGCTGGTTATAACTTCAATGTTAACGGTTTAATCGATGAAGTAGCGATTTGGTCTCGTGCCCTCTCATCTGCAGAGATTCTACAAATCTACCGCCGTGGTGCTAATCGCATCAAATATCAGGTGCAAACTTGTTCCAGCTCTGCAAGCTGTTCGAGCTCTCCTAACTGGAAAGGACCAGATGGAACCAATCAAACCTACTTCAGTGAACTCAATAATAATTCTATACCCAATGATGGAGCTGACCTGACATCAAGTGATTCAGTCCTTGCTGGGTTGCCTAGCTTGCTCTTCTCAAGCTTTAGTTCGCTTTCTGTAAGCGCAAACCGCTATTTTCAATATCGAGCGATCCTTGAATCTGACGATAACAATAACCTTTGTAACTATGGTTCAGGAGCAGCGCCTTGTTCGCCTGAATTGACTAGTGTCACGGTTGGACCCACCCATTACGACACCTCGATTCCTACAATTACTAATCTAGCCAGCGTCAGTTACAACTCGCTGAGTAGCGTGAGTGAAACCCTAGGCTCCAATGGATGCTCTTCTGGAGTGAAG
The DNA here is from genome assembly GCA_903928955.1 of Oligoflexia bacterium. Classification (GTDB taxonomy): domain Bacteria; phylum Bdellovibrionota; class UBA1018; order UBA1018; family UBA1018; genus CAIYTD01. Next base: position 7,267 of record CAIYTD010000333.1, read on the forward strand.
TACCAACTGTCGCCAGACAATTCAAATTGGTATTATTGGACCGGAGCTGCATGGGCCTTGTCTAATAATGTCTCTGGCACGACAGGCTACTCCACCGCATCCTCTGCCCAAGCGCTCACTACAGCTGCAATGCAAGCCTTCTCCACGCAGATTACTCCTGTATCAGGAAATCTTTATTTCAAAGCTTTTCTCAAGTCAGATGGAAGCCATGCTTGTGAATTAAATGAATTCACGATCGCTGGGCTGAATTAGGGTCAATCAGTTAAAATCATCAAGGTGCTGTAGAAAGGCCGCTCAAATAGTTCGATTAAAACTATTCGAGGGACCCATATGTTAAGTCTTTTATAACAAAAAAAAAGGACCCAACACACCATGAAGCAAACCTCGCCAGAGTTAGAAGCTCAATCGATGTAAATCGGAAACAGTCTCAGCTTCAATCAGGTTTGGAGATTATGCGACGTCCGGGGATGCCCGCGCCGAATTTAGCCGGCAAAGGTACGGGGGGATGTGTATTCGAAAGCGCTTGCCTTCTTAAAAGAGGAGATGATTTGCTTCAGACTGCCTCTGACCTTGCCCGAAATGGTCTTATACCTCAGATCCTAGAGATTGGCTTACGCCGAGCTTTATTTTTGCGTTGGTGGCTCCGGAGAGAATCGAACTCTCACACCCGTAAGGATACACGATTTTGAGTCGTGCGCGTCTACCAATTCCGCCACAGAGCCAAAAAGAGAAAAACGAAAGAAAGTTTTTCAAACCTATCTTAAGTATTCCCCCTTGTCTACCCCACTGACGGGGGAATGGGATTCACTTAAAGTTTCAAGCCAATCCCAACTGAGAAGCTCTAAGAACCCCTGAGGTAAAAGCCGATAATTTGCTCCCAAAGGCAATGGAGAAACTCCCGGTCCATGTCCCACAGGCAACCCAAATGCAACTGGGATTCCTAATTTTTTTCCCAATTCAGAAAAAATACACTTTAAACCAGCCCTGGGTTCAAGAGGTTTTCTTAAAAGCTTCAATTCTTTAGGCTGAGGGGCAAGGAGAACTTTTTGAAGGCTCTTTTCAGCAGGGATTGATTTTAAAATCAAAGGTGAATAATCCTTGCAGTTCATAAAATTACCGAGAACAATGGCTTTCACATTTTCTAAACTTCTTGATAAAAAAAGCTGCTGAACCATCCGATCAATGCGATAGAGACTTTCATCAATGTCCTCAAAAAATAAAATTTTTTCGCGGGAAGGAGTTTGATAGCTAGTCCCAACTAGACAATTCCAAACAGTTAAATTTCCCCCGACCAACACTCCTTCGATCGGCATATGAGGTGAAGAGCCCCAAAAACTCAATAGACTATTAGCCCAAGGCGCCTGGACTTGTTCTCGCCGAATCCAACCAGAAAGAGCATTCCAATCGGGCTCACCCAAAATGCTAAACATTCTCGCACTTGGCATCGGAGCGTGTAAAGTTGACCATCCCCATTCTCGACGAACATACTCCATGAGTGCAGTAATATCAGAATATCCCATGAGAAGTTTCTTTGAGGGATTTCCGGTTTTCTTTGCGATTTGATCCAACAAAGGGAGCAACCGAAGAGATCCATGACCTCCTCTCGCGCACCAAACCACAGAAATCTCTGGATCATAAGCATATTCCATAAAAGCCTGCGCACGTTCGTCATCTGTTCCTGCAAAAAATAAATGACTTTTCTTGCACTGCGGATGCACTTTTACTAAAAATCCTTTTTCCCTAATTTTAGCGACCCCCAATTTCAGCTCAATCTGTGGAACTTTCGAAGAGGGAGCAACTATTCCAATACAAGGTGGTTTTGAAAGCATCATAAAGTGAAGTTTAAATATGCAAAGAAAGGTTATTCATCGAAAGCACGACACCTACAACAATGGACCAACAAAAAGTAAGCCCCAAAAAGAACATCCCGCACCATTTGAATAGGAGCTGAATAGGAAGAGGTACTTTTTTGAAAATCATTCTAGGTTGAATCAAAAATAAGGTAGTCAGAAAAATAAATGCCATTTCAATACCCAATACGAAAATCACAGAACTTGGCATACTTTTATCTCCCTTAGGATCAGACTTGATTCAGTCGATTCAATAAATAGCTATTTTACAGATAGCTCTCGAGCCAATTCCTTAATCCCAGTCTGATCATGACTCGATACCCAAAATACACCCTCAGGTTCAATCCCTAGCTCGCTCAAAGCACTTTTTGTCTCTTTTTGACGCAGGGCGCGTTGAGCTTGAGTTTTCAAAGTATCTGCTTTCACAAATACAAAAGTAACTGGGATATTTCTTAAACTCAAGAATTGGATCGCTTTTCGATCGATATCTGTTGGACCATGTCTCGCATCTAATAATAGAAGGACTCGATCTAGATTTTCCTCTTTCTTAAAATAAAGATCAATAAAAACTTCCCAGCGATCTCTTTCCGTTTTTGCGGCTCGAGCATAACCAAACCCGGGAAGATCCGCAATAATCTTACCAGCATCTTTCCAATGGTAAAAATGAATCGCTCTGGTCTTACCAGGGCTCCCGCTCGTCTGAGCAAGACGAGTTTGAAGAAGTGCATTAATCAATGAACTCTTCCCAACGTTGGATCGCCCTACAACAGCAACCCGCGGTTCCCTTCGACCCTTCAAAAATGGACCACCAGGAAATAATTCTAGAAATTGAGAAACATGCGCTAATGTGAGAAGAAATTCTGCTTTCATCTTTTTAAATCAATCCTAGCCTATTTGGTCCAAAAATAACGTCTTATCATCGTCTACTTTTCATTGTCATGATCCTCATCAAGCTGGCCATTGACCATGGAATGCTGCTTCAACAACTGGCATATAGATTGCTCAAAAGCCAGTTGAAAAGGAGCGTTTAAAATGAACTGGTGCCTAAAAATTAATGAACCCTCTGGAGAAACTCGAGTCGTGCCCTTGAAAGGGACCATTACCCTAGGAAGAAGCGAACAATCCAATCTAGTATTAAGAGATCCCACTGCAGCACCGCATGCGGCAACTCTTTGCCAAATCGAAGAGAAAACAAATGCGCCTTATTGGATCAAAATTCCAACTCATTCTCCAGCAGCCCAACTGGGTGACCTTTCTATTCGAGAAGCCCAACTTCCAAAAGGGGTACCGCTTCAAATTGGGGAAACAAGAATCATTCTCCAAACTCAAACGAATATTCCCTCTTTACCTCTTATCGCATCAGGAGTTCGGCCCTGGCTGACTTGTTCCGAATCAGGACGTAACTTGCTTTGGATGGCCAAAAAATCTGCTGCAACTCCTCTTGCCATCTATTTAGCGGGAGAAACAGGAACAGGCAAAGAAGTCATCTCCCACCTCATTCATGCTTGGAGTGAACGAAAATCAGGACCATTCGTACCCCTGCACTGCGCAGCCCTCCCTTTATCCCTTGCTGAAAGCGAGCTTTTTGGACACGTAAAAGGAGCATTTACAGGAGCAATCCAGCAGCGGCCTGGAGCCCTCATGCAAGCTCATGGAGGCACTCTTTTTTTGGATGAAATTGGAGATTTACCTCTAGACATCCAAGTAAAGCTTTTAAGATTTCTAGAAAATGGGGAAATCCGCCCCGTCGGAGCAGATCGCCCGTCGAAAGCGGACGTTCGACTGATCTGCGCTACTCATCATCCCCTTCACGAATTAGTAGAATCGGGCAAATTCAGACGTGACCTATATTATCGAATTGCCTCTATTCATCTAACGCTGCCAACACTTCGATCAAGAACACAAGACATTGAAATGCTGGCAAAAAACTTTGCTACGCACTTAAATCGAGACCTCTCTCCACGAGCAATCCTCAGACTTCAAGCCCACTCGTGGCCCGGAAATGTGCGTGAATTGCGACATGCCGTAGAGCGAGCCAGTGGACTAGCAGGTTCATTCCAACCGCTACTAGGAGAAGAAGCTTTTGAATTTTTACTGACTCAAGAAAATATTACTCAAACTCCTGAACTAGAACTAGGAGCCTCAGTGCTCAGTTTAGATGAAATGGAACGCGTAGTCCTTCTCAAAGCGCTCAAACTTTCACACGGAAATCGAGCCCAAGCGGCAAAAATTCTTGGAGTTGCCCGAAGCACCCTCTTTGAAATGCTGAAGCGACACCGTATCCAGGGACCCCGATCTCGAATCAGCAATTAACTCACGATCAACTTTGAAAAATAAATATCCTGTATCTTTCCATGTGGAAGCCATTCATTTATTTTTCTCATCAAAATTATTTTAATCTTCTTTTTGCCCTCTCTAGAAAGAAGATCTTGGCGATCCATCGAGGTAAAAAGATTAGTCATCTCATTTCGAACTTGAATCCGATTCGAATTAAGATACTCACGCGTTTCCAATCCATCACAAAGCAAAACAATATTTACCTCTGCTAAATTCAACACTTTTTTTCGAAACTGAGGATGTTCCACCTCATTTAATTCGAGAATAAAACTGCCCAAATCAAGAGTACTATCTTTTCTTGTGGTCTCTTCTGTATCATTTTTTACACGCTTTTTAAGAAGTTTTATTTCTTGATTTGCCTTCCAAATCATTCTCACTTCTCTCGCAGCCCAATAGCGCTTGAATGAAAAAACTAAAACAAAGAATATCCCGACTAAACTCATAAAAAAAACAAAAGCCATACGACGAGTAGGCGGATCAAACGAAAATAGGCTAGGAAAGAGATCCAGCAACTCTCTCCTAAAACCCTCTTTCTTAGAAATTTTCTGAATTTCAGCCACTCCTATGAGGATACCTGTAACTAAAAAAAGGCTCAAGAAATACAAGTCAAACTACCGATATCTATTTCATGACTATTCGATTCCATACAATTCATTTAAAGACTTCAGCAGCCATTCTTTTGACTCTTTCTACAAATTGTGCGCTCCTCAATCCTCAAAACGATCTTCTCGAAAAAGATCCTATTGCTCAAGCAGCTTTAAGCTCTCAGCCAATAACCACCCTCGAAGAAGAACAGATAGTAGAAGACCGAAAACAGATTCAAGCTGAAGAAATTCAACGTGGGTTAACTTCCGGAGACGTAGTCGTTGGAATGCAAATGAATGATGTACTCGCCCTCTGGGGTCAACCCCGAGAAATACAAACTGCTGGGAACAATTCATCACGGAATCAAAAGTGGATTTATTTAGACAGGATCTCACCCCAAGGGAGCCTCTCCGCTGCCCGCTCGATCTATTTTGAAGAAGGAAAAGTTGTAGGCTGGGATCATAGCCTCTAGATTCCAACTACGCTACCTTTCTTCCCTTGGCAACTCGTGCTAGCTTCCCTCACTATGGAAGCCTTTTTTGACTTTGAAAAGCCTATTGTCAATCTGGAAAAGAAGTTACAGGATTTAAGAGAACTTGCAGCTCAAGAAGGAGTAGATTTTACTAGCGAGATCATGAACTTAGAAAAAAAAGTAGAATTATTAATTGATGATACCTACGCCAAACTGAACTCCTGGCAAAAAGTTCAACTCTCCCGCCACCCCAACCGCCCTTATACTCGAGACTACATTGATCTCCTTTTTCCTGATTTCATGGAACTCCATGGAGATCGAACCTTTGGTGAGGACCAAGCCATTTTAGGCGGGATTGCCACCTGGCCACCTACTCTTCCTGGAAAAGCACAAAGTGAACCTCCTTCTTTCAGTCAGAGAACTCCCCTTCTCATTATAGGTCATCAAAAAGGACGTACGACTAAACAGAAAATGGAGAGGAATTTTGGGATGGGCCGCCCCGAAGGATATCGAAAAGCAATGCGACTCATGAGCCTGGCAGCCCGGTCAAAAATGCCTATTTTGACTTTTATTGATACTCCTGGCGCTTATCCAGGAATCGAAGCAGAAGAAAGAGGCCAAGCTCAAGCCATTGCGGAAAGCATCCACTTAATGTTTGGATTAAAAGTCCCCATCGTCACAGTAGTAATTGGAGAAGGCGGCTCCGGAGGAGCTCTAGCGATTGGTGTAGCCAATCAAGTTTTAATGCAACAATACGGAACCTACTCAGTCATCTCTCCTGAAAGCTGTGCTTCTATTTTATGGAGTGACTCGAGTCTTGCTGAAAGAGCAAGCGAAAAGCTTAAAATGAACCCGACAGAACTGATGAAATTAGGAGTTATTGATGGAATTATTCAAGAACCTAAAGGTGGTGCGCATCGGGACTGGAGCGAAGCAAGCCGACAACTCAGACTCTCTCTCCTAGCAACGTTCGAACCCCTAATGAAACAATCTCCTGAAAAACTCATGAAAGAGCGGATTAAAAAATTTAGAGGCATGGGACTAGCAGCTTTAGCGCACGCCCCCGTAGCCTCGGGGAATTAATGTGAATCTATCTCAAACTCATCTCATTGTTCTCTCAGCTCCTTCTGGAGCTGGAAAAACA
>CAIYTD010000334.1 GCA_903928955.1 Oligoflexia bacterium
ATAACTATTTAAGCAAACGCATTGCGAGAGTAGAATAATACTATAAATAAAAATGAATAGAGCTTTCATAGAATAGAGTTAAAACTCAATTTGAGTATTAGGCAATTTCTCCGTGAGGAAGTTTTTTTCTGTTCTTCCAATAGGATTTCGAGTGAGAATGAGAACATGAAGTCGAAGAAGATGCTGAGCGATGCTGCGAGCGCTTTTGCCTCGGATTCTATTGCGTTCTAAATTTAGGTAATTCAGATGAGTCAAATTTTCACTTATTTTGACTACACCTGAATCTCTAATTCTATTTTCAGCTAGATGTAAGTATTTTAAATTTATTAAATTTTGAGCAATTCTCAAAGCCCCATAAGGGCCGATCTCATTTGATCTGAGATGTAGTTCAATGAGTTGAGTGAGCTTTTGAGCAATATGGAAAGTCCCTGCATTTCTGAGTTGATTTCCATTGAGATCTAAATAAGTTAGATTTTTTAAATTTTTAGCGATGCTTGAAGCACCTTTTATTCCAATATGATTCATATCTAAAAGCAGATAATTTAGATTTTTCATTTGAGAAATCTTCTGAGCACCTTCATCCCCAATTTGATTTCCACCCAAATTAAGAGATTGTAGTCGCGTGAGTCGAGCTATCTGAGCTGCACCTGCTTCTCCAATTCGATTGATGCTGAGCTGCAAATATTTAAGACTTGTAAGTTGAGCAATGCTAGCAGCGCCTTCATCTCCAATGTTATTTTCATGGAGACTGAGAGAAATTAAGTTTCTAAGTTGAGTTATTCTATCGGCTCCATGAGGTCCAAGATGATTATTATCTAAATTTAATTTAGTTAGTTTTGTGAGATTTTGAGCAATCTTTTGAGCGCCTGGTTCTCCAATTCCGTTTTCACCTAAATTCAGTGAAGTAAGATTTGGAAGTTGAGAAATATATTCAGCTCCCATGTCGTTCAGTTCATTTGATTCTAAATTCAGAGATGTGAGATTTGTCAGGTTTTCAGCAATTAGTTGAGCAGATCTTTCGTCCATTTCACAGGAGTTTAAATTCAAATAACGAAGGTTTTTGAGTTGTGAAAGATAAACAGAGCCTTCAGCTCCAATCTCACTATCAGAGAGATCGAGCGCAATCAGGTTTTTGAGGTGAGATATTTCTTTTGCATCTTGAGTAATGAAGTGAGTTTCGCTTAAATTCAATTTAATAAGTGTTTGAGGGAGCTGCGACAATAAGGAATGGTCGAATTGAGTTTTTGAAAAATTCAATACAGTAATTTTGCTAAATATTCCATTTCCAGTAAAAAGTTTAATGAACTGTTCATTGGTAAATGTTACTTCACTAAAATCAAAAGTAGCCCGAGCTTGAATAGCTTGAGCTATCGCTTCTCTAACAGCTATTCTAGCTGCTCGATTAATTCCGCTTAATTTGACTAATTCAGCTGGATTCTGTTGAGTAAATTTAAAGACTCTCACCCGAATTTCATCTGACATTTCATCAAAAGTGGCACCCTCACTCGACCAGCAGATGAGTTGAGCGCCTAAGACAATACTACAAATGAAAGAGAATATATTTTTCATAAAAATTGCTACCACGGCTACCATAAATTTTTGAATTGTCCAATATTCATTCAAGTAGTCAGTTCAATAGTATTTTATGAAATTATTCGAATTATATTGACACGTTCTTTCAGTGCTTCATAATTTGTTCTGTTTATTTTATAGAGAGTTAAAAAAAGAGAAAAGTGCGAGAGAGCTTAGATTTAAAGTTCCAAAGCGTAAGTTGATGTAGCATAAGATTATGACTAAGCACACCCGTCATTCACTTAAAATCACTTTGGCAGAAATTCAAGATGCAAAACAGGAGCTCACTAAATATTTGCCTCCCTCTCCTTTATTGCTGAATGCGTGGCTATCGGATGTTTGGGAATGCAAGGTTTACTTGAAATTGGAAAATATGCAACCTATCGGTTCTTTTAAGATCCGAGGAGCAACCTATAAAATCTCTCGATTGACCGAGTCAGAGAAAAAAAGGGGAGTCATTGCTGCAAGTGCAGGCAATCATGCTCAAGGTGTCGCATGGGGGTCGCGTCGACTCGGAGTAAAGGCTCTGATTGTAATGCCTCTTTGTGCGCCTATTGTGAAGGTTCAAAATACGGAGGCATTGGGCGCTGAAGTCATTTTACATGGAAATAATTATGAAGAAGCTTATACAGAAGCATGCCGCATTGCACATAAAACAGGCAGAGTATTTGTCCATGCCTTTGAAGATGATGCAGTGATCGCAGGGCAAGGTACAGTAGGGTTGGAGATATTAGATCAGGTTCCAGATGCAGATTTTGTGTTAGGTTCTGTAGGGGGTGGCGGGCTCATGGCTGGTGTAGCTAGTGTTTTTAAGGCGTTGCGTCCACAGACTCAGATTGTAGGATGTCAAGCTTCGGGTGCAGCTGCAATGATTCGATCGATTTCAAAAGGCAAGGCAGTGCGGCTTCAGTCAGCAGTCACTTTTGCAGATGGAATTGCACTCATGAAAACGAGTGAAAAAATGAGGAAAATTCTTCATTCCAATATAGATGAATGGGTAGAAGTAAGCGAAGAGTCGATTGCTGCAGCTGTGCTTACATTACTTGAAAAAGGAAAAATACTTTCTGAAGGATCAGGTGCTGTCCCGCTTGCGGCATTAGAGGGATTGCGAAAAAAGATTCGAAAAAAGAAAGTTGTACTGATTGTTAGTGGCGGGAATATTGATGTGAATGTACTTTCTCGAATTATTGACCTGGGGCTGATTCGAACGGGGCGGCGGGTCAGAGTCAACGTCCTATTGCCAGATCGACCTGGTTCTCTTGCTCATTTAACAGATTTAATCGCAAAACAGGGTGCTAATATTTTACAGGCAATTCATGATCGCAATGAACCTTTCACTCAACTGGATCAAACGGAAGTTGCACTTACTTTAGAAACAAGGGGTCCTGATCATAGTGCTACTTTGGTACAAGCTTTAAGGGAGCAAGGGCTGAGGTTAGAGCTGGTACAGGATCGGTCCTTCATAAAATAAGGGGGGGTAGGATGAATTTTTTCAACAGGTATTTCCACTTTGTTTTATGGATCTCATTTATTGGAGGTGTCAGTTGTGGAAGGACAGATCCACCTCTTTCTGTAGCACCCCAAAATAGTTCTTGTGCACCTAAATATTTCCTTTCACAAGCTCCGACTCAGGGTAATGCTTGGGCTTTTATGCCGGATCCTCTTGTGAGTTCGGGCGATAGTCACCTTTCGCCTTTATCGACTCAATTGGATAGTTATAGAAGCTCAGTCCGTTTAGCTCATTTAGATGGAAGCGGGATTTTAAAGGGAAGTTACGTTCAGGTGGTGAATGGGCTGAACTGTGATTGGGGCTTTGGTGCTTTTAGTCCTACTGGTCAGTTTACCTATTCACAAAAGGATTTCAGATTTCAGGAGGCAATGGCTTATTATTTTGGTGATATTTATCGCAGTCAGCTGGATCAGGTCGGCTATCTTCAATCCAGAGGATCCGTTTTTTTAGTCGCTCACTGTGAGAAGAATGATAATGCCTATTTTGCCCGGGGTATCGATTCATTGGGGCGATGGATCGAAATGGTTTGCTTGGGAGATTCTGTTTCTTCACCCGGGGCTTATTATGGTGATGATGGGATTGTGACGATTCACGAGTTGCAACATGCGACGACTGGAGGTAATTACTCGTTTTCTGAAGATCTAAATCAGTTGTTTTATGATGAGGCGGGAGCATTGAATGAAGCCGTTTCGGATTATATGGGGCTGTCCTTTTTAGACGCATTTATAAATCCTTCTTCTTCATGGGATCCCCGCATTTTTAGTCGCTGGGCACTGGGAACTTTTGATCCAGCAGGAAGTCACGCTCGGGGAGCCCATCTTTGTCCTACTTATGATTCTCATTATCCTAATTGTGATCGTTTTCCTGCTTTTGAAGTGCCATCTGCTACAAATGGTTATTCGAGTACGATGAGCTATGTTTATCCCGATGGCTTAGGGTGGCCATTTGAGGATTCTCGTCATTCTCGTGATCTAAGTGAAATTTATAAAAATACAACTTACCAAGAGGAAATTCATAACGCAGGAATTATTTTATTAGGCACTTTATGGGATTTGTATTCGGCCATTAAAAAAAATCATTCAGGACAGGGAGAGTTTGCTTACAAAGCAGTTGCTCAATTAATTTTAGAATCCATACGTCATTTACCGCAACCCAATTTAGTTACGCAGCATTCGCCCGTTCATTTCATTGGGTTGGCTTCTCAGATGGTGACCTTTGCAGGCCTCATGACTGGTTTCACATCCGCTGATCAAGCATCTATTCAGCAAGTATTAGTCGCGAGAGGGCTCTATCAATTTCCAACTATTCAGTCTTCGGCTTGGGCAGATGTGGGAGCCGGAACGAATATGGACATTCAAGAATCTTCTACTCTTGGAATCTATGTTGCCGATAATCCTCAACTCTTAAAGAAATGGCTATTGAATTTAAAAAAGGATCCATCGATTTTGTCTCAAAATCAAGAGACCGGATTCAACCATCTTCTAGATCCCGGCGAATTAGTCGCAGTTTGGTTTGATATTCGGAATACTTCGAGCCTGACGGCAGGGGGTGTGATGCTTACGATTGCTTCTCCTGACCCAGATCTTGAAATTTTTGATGATTCCCTGAATCGGGGGTATCTGTCCCAATCTGGATGGAATGAAACTCAAATCATGTACCAAAAAATTAACGGCAGCGCCATTACTTCTCTGCTGAATTCATCCGGAAGTTCTTCCTCCTTACCCATTGGAAATACTTATTTTCAAACGAATCCCCGGTTTAATGCTTCTTATCGCACAGCAGTCTGGATGAAAGTAAGTCCCACTGCTCAGCATGGAAAAGTCGTGCATTTGAGTGTTGAAGCGACTCCTTCCAACGGAGTTGCATCTAGCCTCATCATTCCGGTTACGATCCACTAAAGGAGAGGTCAAACTATGAAACGGATTCTACTGGGGGTAGTACTCGTCTTATGCGTGGGATGGGGTATTTTTGTGGGTCGACGGGATCGGTTGTTTCCCCCTATTGCAGCGTCTTCTATTTCTAGAATTATGGTTCCATCTGCAACTCCTGCTCTTCCTTCTTATTCTCCTTCTTCTCCTCTTTCTCCTTCTGCATTGACTTCGAGCCAGAGGTGGAAAAAATTTTTAAAAGAATATGGTGCGGAACTCAAGCCAGAGTTTAGTCGATTCGGGCAGCTTCTTTCAATCCGAGGAGAAATGGGCATAGGCAAGCCAGGAGCTCCTGACTTTCGTCCTGAAGAATCTCAAAAAGTAATTGCTCGAGCAGAAGAAGTCCTCTTATCGGCTCGCAGCCTTCTCGGTATTCAGTCTGAACTGCCTCTCAAAAATGTTGCTGTTAAAGGAAGCCCCTTTGCAGCTCAAGTTTTTTTTAGCGAAAGTTACCAGGGTCTTCCTATTCGGCCAGGAGGAAATATCAAAGTGGATCTCGGGACTCAAGGCGAGGTACTCGGGGTGGATTCAGATTATGTTTCAAAAGTAATTTTAGTGAATCGAATTTTGCTGAGTTCTGAAGATGCTCTTTTGAGAGTTCAATCCATCTTTAAGAATGATTCTGCTTCTCTTTTACGCCCATCTGCAGCAGAGCAAATCATTTGGGTAAAAGGGCTAGAAGGAAGATACGCTTATTCATTTCTAGCAAAAGGTTATCAAGTCATTATGGATGCTGAAACAGGGAAGGTGCTTTCGAGTTGGGATCGGAAACAGTATTGAGAAGGATTTGAAGGTTTTTACTCCCGACTGGGATGCTTTGGAGATGAGCTTTTCCTTCGAGATCGCCCTTGGAAAGAGGTGTAGCCGAACCTGTTTGTGCAATGCGAGCGGTGATCGTATATTTTCCTGAAAAGCCGGAGTCTGGAATCATTGCGTCTTGTTGGGTTAGCTCGAACTGAATCGGAAACGAAAAAGGCTGAGTGAAGCGTTTGACTAAAGCCGGAGGCCCTGAGGGTTGATCTACTGGGCGGGCAACAATAAATAAGACAGCTTGAGGGCTGAGTCGAGCTTGAAGTTCTGGAAGAATATCAATGGTTCCAGAGATTTTACTTTCACGCCGAGTGCAGCCTAAGAGACTGAGTGACAGGACGGCGCAAGAGAGGATTAAAAGACTCCAATTTTTCATTTTTGTACACCTTGACACATGGAAATGGCGACTCCGGAGGGTCTCGAACCCCCGACCTGATGCTTAGAAGGCACCTGCTCTGATCCAGCTGAGCTACGGAGTCGCATTTTTAACTCTATATAACAACTTGGGTCAAACGTGTTAGGCTAGATCCATGGCCTTGTACGAATATTTTTGTGATCGCTGTCAATACAAGTTTGAGCAAATTACTTCGGAAAGGGACCCTGACCAAGGGAAATGCCCAAAATGTCATTCTAAAGAAACGCGAAAGCTCCTTTCTCGATTTGCCATTGGCGGACAAGGAGATTTGCGAGAAAGTACTCAGCATGGTTGCGACGATCCGAACCATCGCCATTAAACTATTGATATGAATTTTTTAAATCTTTTTGTTGGAATCGGAATGGGTTTTGGTTTTGGATTTTGGATCGCCAGAATCTTTCAAAATAATTTACTCCAATCGGAGAGGGCCGTTCTCTTGGAGCGCATCCGGGGTTTAGAGGTCGAGAAAGGGCGCCTCGAGTCGGAATGGATCGCTTCTCGTGAGTTAGTGCTTCAATTGAATAAGGAAGTTGCATCTCATCAATCTCATCAAGGTCATTTAGTAGAGCGACTCAAGGGGCAGCAGGAGTTTATGACGGTGTTTGAGGAAAAAACACGGAATGAATTTGAAAACTTAGCTCAGAAAATACTAGAAGTGAAATCGAAAACTTTCACTGAACAGACGGAAAAAAATCTAGAGACTATATTAAAGCCATTGAAAGAAAGAATCGGAAATTTTGAAAAAAAAGTAGATGAGAGCTACGCAATGGAAGCAAAAGAGCGTTTTGCTTTAAAGGTAGAAGTCGGCCGCCTGATTCAATTGAACGAAAAAATGACGCTCGAAACTAATCACCTCACTCAAGCTCTTAAGGGAGATAATAAATTTCAAGGGGATTGGGGGGAGATGGTATTGGAGAAAATACTAGAATCCTCGGGGCTGAGAGAAGGCCATGAATATACTCTTCAGAAGGAACATTTAAATGATGAGGGAGGGAAATTTCGCCCGGATGTGATTGTTCATCTTCCGGATGCTAAACATATTATTATTGACGCTAAAGTATCCCTGAAGTCGTATGAGCTCTATTGTCGGAACGCCGATTCGAAAGAGCGAGAACTGCATTTGCTAGCCCACTTAAAATCTATTTTGAATCATGTGGAGGAGTTGAGTGAAAAGCATTATCCTAAATTAAAGGGGTTAAATTCACCTGAATTTGTATTTTTATTTACGCCTATTGAACCTGCTTATCTCTTGCTCATGCAAAATGATCCAGAAATTGCCAGTAAAGCATGGCGTCGCGGGGTTGCGATTGTAACTGCAAGTACTTTGTTTACGAGTTTGAAAACAGTGGCTTCTATTTGGCGACTTGAAAATCAGAATAAAAATGCACTCGAAATTGCCAACGAAGGAGCTCGGCTCTATGATAAATTTGTTGGCTTTTTAGAGGATTTTGAGAAAATTGGAAAAACGTTTGAAACGGGGCAGACCCAATATACGAGTGCTCTGGGTAAATTGAAAGACGGGCCTGGAAATGTATTTAGAAAAATGGAATTGCTTCGAGAATTAGGCGCTGCGCCTAATAAAAGAATTAAACAAGAATTTTTAGATTCTTGAAACTTCAAATGAAATCAGCTAATCGAATAAGCGATCTTTTTTAAGAGGTGAGCTGGAGGATCGAGAGTTTCATGAGTTCTTTATTCTTACTTTTAGCCATATTCGTTGCGGTTCCATCTTTAGCTGGGCCAAGTCAATCTAGCCATTGCAAGGAAGGCCACTCTGATGCATCAGAATCACCGGGACCGAGTAAGAGTGAGAGAGCTGTCCAAGAACTGCATGAGAGTTACAGTGATTTTCTTGCTTTAACTCGAGAGCAACTCATATCAGATATTGAATTTATTTCTAAACAATTTACTTTAATAACTACTCGGGTACTTTTCCGCTATCCCGAGCATTTACGAATATCAAAAACGAAGTTCAAAGTGGAAAAAACGCGTGCCTATCAAGTTTTATTCGGATCAGTGATTTACATTGTTAATCCTAATGATGAAGAAATTTTAGGATATCTGGTACGGGATGCTCATCTGACACAAGAAGAGTTAACTCAGATGGATCTGATTAGAAATAGTTATATTTATGAGGAGTTACGGATGTTTGCAGTTACTGAGCATTTAGATACTTTTGATTTATCTTATTCTTATCATAAAGTTCAAGAAGCATGGAGAAGTATAGCCAGAAGATTGATGCAGGACTTAGAAGAGGATCAGGTTTATCTGTTTTAGGGAAAGGCCTTGGGATCTGAGATTCATTCCGAAGGCTAGTGGTTTCTTTGTTTACAAAACAATTTTGAGATCGATATTCTTTGGGTTATCTCTGCCGTTATCTCCTGCAGAATGAGCTTCTTCTTTGGGGGTAGTGTGAATGCTTCTTATTCCTATTCCGGCACAAGTAGGGTCTTCCATGATCGCAGATGCGCTGGTATTAAAATCTCCTGCAAACACAATTTCTTGACCAGTGTAAGTTTCCTTTAATTTATTACCCATTGTCGCGAGCAGAGTGCAAAATTTTGATAAAGTTATAGCCTGAGGTTTATGAATGCTGACAAATATCTTGTTATCTGCCGTGACATTGAACAGACCAACTCTGCCTATTCCCATTGAAGTCATTAAAGTATTGTCATTTATGGTCGCTGGGTATTTATCAGTTCTGGTTACGATTCCTTGATTGCCTTGGATCTTCAGGTCGAGACCATGTTTAGCTAATTCTTGTTTAAAGATTGTAAATAATTGGTTACTATCTCCGTTGACATACTTTTCGTAGGGAAGCTCTTGAAGTAGGAGCGTTTGAGCACGGTTACCTTTGAAAAGATTTCCGATTGCATCAGCGATGCGTATTAATCTCGTTCTATATTGTTCCTTTGTTTCTTTGTCTGGAAGGTTAGTAAATTTATGATTATTAAATAGAAAATTTCCATTTTTATTGTATACAGGATGTGCCTGATTAGCAATATTCCAGATCGCTAGATCACCGTAGATCACAGGAGCATGATCGGAATAGGCCTGATCAGGGATGTACTGCTTAGTATAGTATTTCGAAATTGCCTTACCATCCTCTTGGATTATAGGGTTCTGAGCAGCCACTTTGCGAGGCTGAGGATGTTTTGGTTTAGTCCTTCTCCAGTGCTCAAGAGGTTCGTTGAGATATGGTTTTCCCTCAATATTTTCCTGAACAACGCTCTCCAAAAATGTAAGAAACGCTTCAGATTCTTTTTCGTGGCCCAAGGTGCGCAGTGAATCCAGGATGCGTGTGATTCTTCTTTGGTTGTGATCTCCCTTATTAAGCCAAACTGCGCTTCTGCTCGCATAATCGTCTCCTTTTTCAACAGAAGGATTCTGACTATTCCACTTTAATCCATAGACCTTCAACATGAGCTGGAATGATTTGGAAAGCTTTCTTTGCAGATCGTCGCTCGTTTTGAACTTACGAATATCTTCTTCAGTTAGTGTGTCTGCGTTAGGTTGAGCTCCACTTGGTTGGATAGTTGGAAACAGTAATTGCATATAGTCGTGTTCTGTCTCTAGCCAGTAGAGGTCGGTGATATTTTCTGGATTACGTGCTAGGATTTCTTCTATTTTATGCTTTCCGGGGACATACCTGCCAGGACTAATCGCTACAGAATAGGGATTTCCCATGTAAAAATTAATAATATTAGAATCTTTTTTATAACCTGGTTCACAATCTGCCTGTTGAACATTTCTTCTGAGAGCTGCTCTAGCGTCATGTTCCGCATTGAGCGCGCGCCTTACTTCAGCGCTAGTGTCATCGGATGGATTGCTTCTCTGTTCAAGTTTTTCAGTATAAGCTTGAATGAAGTGAGAATAATAGTCAGATTTATTCGTATCCAGATGAGATGCTAGCCCTCTTAAAGAGGGATCTTTTAGGATTTCTTTTTTGTAACTTTCAATGAGTTCGTTATATTTGTTGGTAGCATTTTTCCCAGAGGAACTGATTTCTTCTAGGTAGTTTTTAGATTTTTTTGTTAGATCATTCTCTTCTCCGTAGAGCTTTTGAAATAATTTCACATAAGTTCCTAAGAGCTCACTATGATTTCTAGGGCTGCTGACCCATTTTGTTAGAGAGGCGAGTTCGGCGCGGATATTTTCATTTTGTTGAACGGAAGGGTTCGCTAGCCAAAGCTCCAATGCAGTAATATATTGCTGATTTGCGTCAGGATGTGCCCCATAAGCAAAGTTCAGAGTACAGACATTGATGAGAGAGATCCAGAGATGGAAAAGAACTAGAATGCGCATTTTAAAAGGATACATAGAAACGGGAAATACGTTGTAAAAAAATACTGGCAGTGAGGAGCAGATGCTATTTATGAGAATAAAGCATGAATCCTCATTTCGAAAACTCCAAAAATGCTCATGATATTAAATAATTGTAAGTGACTTCAACATAATTAAATTTTAAGCTCTTTTCTGCACTTTCTTTCACCTCTTGATTAAATGAAGGGTTTAGTATTATAATAATACTGATGAACTTAAACCATCCCGATATCCTTTTAGAAGCCCTTACGGAGCTGAATCAGTGGCTTGAAACTCAAGGAATTATTCTTGAGCTGGAGATCATCGGTAGTTTTGCTCTTTACCTTCGAGGGATTTCTTACATTCGAACTCAGGATATCGATACAGTACAAAATTTAGATGAGCAGGTAATGGAGGAGGTTACAAAGATTGCGTCAAAACGGGGTTTAATTCCTCTTTGGCTCAATGACAATGCAGTAGATCTGCCTAAGCCGCCGGGTTTTGAGACACGTTTAACTGAAAAGAAAATTGGAAACCATCTCTTATTAAAGTTTGCCTCTCGTCTCGATTTGATTCAGCTGAAAGGCGCTGCCTATATCGATAGAGGAAATGAAAACCCAAAAGACCTTATTGATCTGAAGCTTCTTTGTCCAACCGTTGAAGAGATCCATATGGCTATCGAATTCATTCGCAGAACTAGAAGCCCCGAGAAACCTAGATTCTATCCCAATTTTGAGCAAATGATCGAGGACATTCGTAATGTCGGAAAATAATCAGAATTTTTTAAATCAACTTGCCTATTTTGGTGGAAGTATTTCTGGAGATCCAAAAAGCATTAAAAGCAAATACCAGGACCTTGAAGATTTTGTGATTTTGGCAACTCAACACATGTCAGACGATCCTCGAATCACCCATTGCTTTCTCACTTGGTTGGAGTTCTATGGAAATCTTCTGAGCCCAGCTAAAATACGAAAACTCCTGGGCTCAAGAAAATATAATTCCGTTGTACTGGGTGCTTTTGTGTCTATTTTAAAATGTGTCAGCTTGAGAAAAGACCAGTGGAATATTTTGTTGCCTTTTATAAAAAAAACAACTCACCAAACTTTATTTCCGAATTTTCCTAGTCCTAAGCAATCGTTGAATCCTCACTTCAAAAGCGTAGGCCTGATTGCACATCTTTTTAGTTCAGAACCCAAAAAGTTCTTGATTGCACTTCCTTTTATTTTAAATAATTGTCCAGAAATTAAATATCGGGCTATCGGTATTGGCACGGTCATAGCGGATCTTAGAAGTTTCTTAGAAAAAGAATCGCCTCAGTCTCTTTATGAGATTGCAAAAAAAACCCATCATTTTCGTGCTCAGATTTATCTGAACTATAAAGTTCTCAGTCAATTTGGACTTTTTGATGGTTCACTTCTGAAGCAGAAGTCTGCTGCATAATTTACTATTTTTAAAATTTAGGAAATCTAGGCTTGTCTTCATGAGAAGAAAACCTTGAAATTGACCGAGTCGGTTAATTTCAAGCTAATTGACAAAATTGACCGAGTCGGTTAATTTTGAACTATGCCTCATTTCCGAAAGCGCTACCTTGCTGAGATCATTGCAAACTCGATTACATTTTCTTCCATTACTGGGGTATTAGGTCATAGGCAAGTCGGAAAAACAACGATGGTTGAAAATATCGGAAAACGCTATGTCACTCTCGATAGTAAAGAAAATCGGATATTCGCTGAAAGCCAACCCAATCGCTTTTTAGAAACCTATTGCTCGAGACCCCTCGTGATAGATGAGTGCCAGAAATCACCCGCTCTTTTTGACGAACTTAAGGAATGGGTCAGGCTCCACAAGCAACCGGGGCAATTTCTTCTTACTGGGTCGGTTCGCTTCACGAGTAAAAAAGCGATTCGAGAGTCGCTCACCGGAAGGATTATTTATCACGAGCTTCTTCCCTTTACTGTTTCTGAAATCGAACATCGCCCACTTCCGACTATTGTTCGCTCACTTCTGAAGGCGCGAGACACAATGAGTTGGATGGATTCCCGTGCCAGGAATTATTCGCCTGCGTCTGCGCTTTTGAAGTCGATTCGTGACTATCAATCGTTCGGGGGTTTACCTGGAGTTTTTTTCATTCGAAATGAAAAACTCAGAACTCAGAAAATCCGCGATCAGTTGCAAACCATTCTGGATCGAGATTTAAGAGAAATTGTTTCGACGCGCCTCGCATTTTCTCAAGTCCTTGAGTTTGCGGAGAGACTAGCGATGCAAGAGGGCTCTCCGATTTCATACACGCAGCTTTTGAAAGAAACGGGAATTTCTTCTGTGAGTGCCAAAAAGCTGATCGCGGCATTTGAAGCTGTATTTTTAATTCGACTTTTAAAGGTTGAGGGGGGGAAAAAAGGGTGGATTTTTTATTTTGAAGACCA
>CAIYTD010000335.1 GCA_903928955.1 Oligoflexia bacterium
ATGAGAGGTTGAAAAACTCACACACTAGCCTTCAAAATCGAAGAATTTCTCTATCTTCGAGCCAATGTAGCGAAGAGGAACGTTCGCAAACGGATGATACAAACTTAGAAAAAATATCAAGAGAGATAGCTATTTTGACCTACAACGAAAATATCAATCAAATTCTAAGGAATACAGCCTTCCTATAGCTTTCCGAGACCCAACAGAAGATTCAAAAGCCCTACAGCAAAATGGTCTTGCAACGAAGCCACTGGCAGTTAAAGTTAAAAGCTCGACTTTGGATGGATTGGCTGGCTACATCCCTTGCAATGGAATATTAGGGAAAATTGGAAATAAACTCCTAGCGGCCAAGAAGGCGTTCGATGAATCCTGCACAACTCCTACAAACATAGACCAGTGCGCAGCATTAAAAATGAAGATTGATGAGCTCAAAACAGACGTTGATAATGACACGAAAATGGCAGAAGAATTAGTACAGGGAAAAAAATACAAAAGAATTGAACGCACACGAAAAAACAACGGTCAAGAGGAAGTACTCGTTTATGAGATTCACGAAAACAAGGAGGTTGTTACAAAATGGGTATCCAAATCCGAAGCCAATTTAGAAGAAATTGCCTATATTCTAGCTGACAACAACAAAAATCCACTTACCGCAGACACAGACACCTTTTTAATTGGAATTCCCGGTAAATCTAAGAGAAGATCATCCACCTATAGTCCTGCGACTGGCCATGAATTTCCCTTTGCTAAAAGTCTCAGAACGCTCCTCAATACTGCTTGGAAGAACACAACAGAAAATGAGAACGACATCGTTCAGCATGGAGATGAAAGTCAATATGGCTTGAATACGATCGATGATGTGATCGTAGCCGCCAGTGGAAATTGCCGCCATTATCCCCCAACTACACCTGAAATTAAAAGATTTAACTTAAAAAGAGATCAGACTCTTGAGGAAAGAGACAAGCAAATCACCGAATATGGAAAATGGCTTGCTAAGGAATCGGAAAGTAAAGTTCAGATTCCTATTCCTACCTTTGAACAGCTACAAGAAAGACGGAACAAACTCAAAAAAGCC
The DNA here is from genome assembly GCA_903928955.1 of Oligoflexia bacterium. GTDB lineage: Bacteria > Bdellovibrionota > UBA1018 > UBA1018 > UBA1018 > CAIYTD01. The sequence continues at coordinate 1,076 of CAIYTD010000335.1, forward strand.
CACCCCGAAATGGATCCTCCAAAAATAGAAGGCCCTGGAACACCTGGCTGCGACTATGCTAAAATTCGCCTAGCTATGGAAACCGAATTATCTCCGAAGGATGATGCAAAACTAACAATATTCAAACAGGAACGTGAAACCCGCTGCAGTGAGACACATCCATCACAAGCCGGTTGACTCTTCTCCAGCCGATTGAGCTCCGACGACGGCTGGGTTCGCGACAACCTCAGACTTTGCAGTCAGCTTCTTCATCCATTCTTGATAAAAATCTTTCGCTTTCCGAGCTGAAATCTTCTGAAGGATGGTATCCCTTTGCTGAGCTAAACCGGTTAAGTCGGGTTTTTTACTTTCTAAAACTCCGGCAAGAAGGGTCCGACCCGCTAACATATATTTCTTAGGCTTTCCCCCGGCTTTCAGATCGATCGAAGAACGAGAAACAAATGCGTCATGCATCAGCTCTTTGGATTCACCTACATTGGGAATATAGGTCCGATCCCGAGTGATCCAACCCGTTGTTTTCACGACTACTCCATAGGGCTTGAGCAAAAGGTTAATTTTAGAGTCGGATGCAGGATTCAAACTCAATAAAGCTAAGACTTGCTCAGCTAATTTCTGATTAATCTTCTGAATTTCTTCCACCCGATCGCCTGATAAAATATTTTTAACAATAGATTCCTTCACTTGATCAAAGCCCTGCCCTCGATAAAGGGTAGTCTTACCTTCTTCAAATTTTATTCTAGCAATATTCAATTTTGAAGGATCCGCCAGATATTTTTGAACATCACTCGCATCAATCGTAACCACTTTCTGAGCACTCTCAGGAGTTAAAAGAACATATTTCAAATTGCGCTGATCTTGGGTCAAAATAAAATCCCGCTTGATCTCCTCCTCTGAAACACGGACTCGCGTTTGAAAATAAGCCTCCCACTGCTGCATCGAGAGATCCTCTCGAACCAATTTTTCAAAAACTGCCGGTGTATAATGATTCTCCTCCAAAACCCGCTTATAGGTCTCTAAATCAAAATGACCTTCCTTTAAGAGTGCGGGAATCTCTTGAATCTTTTCTTTCACTTCTGCATCTGAGGCAATCAGTCCGAGCTTCCAAGCTTCCTGAATCATCAACTTACGATTGGCAAGCTCCTGAAAAACGCTCTCGCGAATGTGAAAAGACTTGAGCTGATCATCCGTCAGCTTTCCGCCCCCTAAGTTTTTAAAAAACTCCATCTTCCGATTGAGCTCTCGATTAAAGTCAGAAATGGAAATGGAATCCCCATTAACAGTCCCAGCAACCGCTCCTTCATGTAAACCCCGGGTGGCTTTGGGACTAAAAACCCCATAAAAAACAAAAACAAAGGCGATAAAGGCGATTATGCCCCCAATGACGACTGTTCCAAACTTTTCACGAATCCAACTGAGCATATTTTATCCTCTACATCAAATCATTGATTTACTGAAGCGAGATCGTTACGATGTTACCATCGAAGGATCGAGATCCAACCATGATTAAGTACCTGAAACAATATCGATTTTATATTACCCTTTTTTCCTTTATTCTTATCCCCGTGATAGCGATCGACACTTCCACACGATCTCCACGAGACTATAGGTTCTACGACCGGGCAATTGTAGGGATAACATCGCCCATCCAATCGGTTATCAGCTGGTCTTTAGAGAAAATGGCTTCTTTCTTTGAAGATTACATATATCTTTGGCATACTCGGAAAGATAACTTAGCGCTTCTCGAGGAAAATCGAAAACTCCTCAATTCTATTGCTAATCTTAGGGAAACCCAGCAAGAAAACATTCGACTTCGAAAGCTCCTGCATTTTGAGGAGAAGTTCAATACCCAATCAGTCCTTGCCCGAGTGATTGCAAAAGATATCTCAACTGACTTTCGATCCATTCGCATTAACAGAGGAGAATCATCGGGAATTCGCCGCAATATGGCGGTAGTGACAGATGAAGGAATTGTCGGGCGAATTTGGAGAACCACCCACAGCACCAGCGATATTGTCACCATGCTGGATCCCCTTTCTGCGATTGATGCCATTGTAGAAAGATCTCGAGCACGAGGGATAGTAGAAGGCCTCACCGACGATGACTGCCAACTCAAATACGCCCTGCGTACGGATGATATTCAGCCCGGCGATATTTTAATTTCAAGCGGATTAGGCGGGGTTTTTCCAAAAGGAATTACTGCTGGAACGGTTTCTAAGGTAAATCGGAAGTCGTACGGAATTACTCAAGAGGTAGAAGTCAGACCCAGCGTTGATTTTTCTAAATTAGAAGAAGTCCTCATTATTATGAATGGAGGGAGCGAATGACTCGCATCATCCTCAGGGCGCTGAATGGACCCATCCTCGTCTGTTTCATTATTTTAGGCGTAGCACTTCAAAGTTCTTTATTTTCTTCCTGGCCACTTTTTTACTTACAACCCGACCTGGTCCTACTTGCTGTATTTTGGTGCGCCTTTCGACGGAGTTTTGGCGAGGGTGGAATCATCACACTGATCGTCTCTAATATTAGTGAAATCCATAGCGCAGCGCCTCAAGGGCTTTATCTCATCAGCTATATGATAGTCTATCTGAGTATGCGAGCTGCATCGCGTTTTTTCGTAGTCCCAACCCTCTTCTCTTATGCCATGCTCACTCTTTTAAGTTCGATTATTTGGAAAATGGTAGGATTGTTCGTTCTCTATTTACTCGGAGCAAGTGCCAATCAGTGGAGACATACTTTGACTTTTTTACTAATTGGATCAGCGGTGCAAGCAGTAGTATCGCTGTGGGTTTATCGATGGCTTGAAAAATTTGATTGGTATACTTTTAAAAATGCTCGCGCTGAACGTGCGATGGAGGAAGAACTCCAACTGGAGAGCGAAGGGTTTTAATGGCGTTTTTAGGACAAGAAGAACAAATTAGAGAGTTTCAAGATCGGTTTAAATACCTTTATGCTATTCTCTTTCTCGGTTTAGGGATGCTCGTTTCTCGCTTAGTTTTTTTACAAATTCTGAAAGGCGATCAAATGCGCCAATATTCGGAAGAAAACCGCATTAAGCGAGTGAAAGTGGCTGCACCCCGAGGGATGATCTTTGATCGAACTCACAAGCTCCTCATCGACAATCGGCCTGACTTTGATTTAGAAGTCATTCCGCAATACCTGCGAGAGTCCAAGCAAGAACAAAGCGTACTTCCGATGCTCTCCAAAATAATCAAAATTCCTGAATCCGATATTCGTGCGATCCTAGAAAAAGCAAAAAGCCAGCCTTCCTTTATGCCAGTGAAAATTAAGACAGATCTCACCCGAGATGAAGTCGCAGAAGTCGAAGTCCGAAAAATAGACATGCCCGGGGTGGAAGTGAAAGAGGAAATCAAGAGAACCAATATCTTTGGAGAGGTCGCTGCCCACCTTCTCGGTTATATCGGCGAAGTCAATTCAACAGAACTTCCAATTGTAAACAAAAAGGCACAAAAATACCGACTGGGAGATAGCATTGGGCGGTTTGGGCTGGAACAAAAAATGGAAGACAGCCTGAGAGGAGTCGACGGAGAGGAAATCCGAGAAGTAGATGCTCTCGGACGAGTGAAGCTCGAGAGAAAAAAAGGTCGCACTCAAGGCGACACTGGAAAAATAGCAATTCCTGGAAAAAACTTAATTCTCACTATTGATCAAGATTTACAAGAAGTGGCAACAACGGCCTTTGCCGATAAAATTGGATCTTTGGTAGCCATCGACCCGAGAAGCGGACAAGTTTTAGCAATGCTATCGCGTCCTTCATTTGATCCTACTTCGTTTTCGAGGGGAATTCCTACTGCAACTTGGAATA
>CAIYTD010000336.1 GCA_903928955.1 Oligoflexia bacterium
GCGTAAAGGCGCATGATCCAGTAGCCAATGAGGTCACCCGGCTCCAATTGAAAACAGAAAAAAAACAAGAACTACTCGATTTTTCTGAAGATCAATATTCTATTTTGGAGCAAGCAGATGCACTTTGTATTGCTACTGAATGGAAGTCTTTTAGAGAGCCTAATTTCGAAAAAATGAAGAGTCTGATGAAGTCTCCAGTGATCTTTGATGGTCGCAATCTTTATCATCCTGAGTGGATGCAGTCGAATGGGTTTAAATATGTGTCGATCGGGAGGAAGTAAGTTTATTTTTTAACAATACGCATGTAAGTATTGACTCCTTCTTCTACAGCCCCATCAAAAACTACTTTTTGATCAGAAATGACAATGCATCTTTTGCAGAAACTTCGTACAGCCTCGCCTCCATGAGTAATGAGGATAATTGTTCGACCTTCTTCATGGAGGGCTTTTATTTTTTTAAGACATTTTTCTTGAAAGCCGGCATCTCCGACAGCGAGAACTTCGTCGCAGAGCATAATTGGTGCATCCAGATGTGCAGCAATAGAAAAACCTAAGCGAACTAACATTCCACTGGAGTAATGTTTAATGGGCATCTCGATTTTTTCGCCCAATTCTGAAAATTCTAGAATAAAGGGGAGTGCATCTCGAGTAGCTTTACGACCAAAACCTAAGATCGCTGCATTGAGAAAAATATTCTCATAACCTGAAAGATCACCTTGAAATCCAGCTCCGAGCTCAATGAGTGGAGCAATGGCAGCATGGACTTTGACTCTTCCGGAGGAGGGAGTGTATATTCCAGAAATAAGTTTTAAGAGGGTACTCTTTCCCGCACCATTGCCTCCCATGATCCCAATAAACTCACCTTCATGAATTTCAAGGTTGATGTTTTTTAAAACGCAGAATTCATGCTTTTCACCCAAATGAAACCGTCCTTTGAGTGCGTCAATTAGCAGAGTTTTAATGCTGGTGGGACGATTCGCCCAATGTTTAAATGTTTTTGTGAGATTCTGGATCTGAATTGCTGGTTTCATCATTTAGATTTTCTCTATGAGCTGTTGGCCTAAAAATTTTTGGATCATTAAGGAAAAAAAGAAAGTAATGAATGACCACATTGCTATAGTTATGATTTCAGATGGATTTGGCCACTTCCCATCAACTAAAATGCGATGAAAGCTGATGATCAGAGCGCTATAGGGGTTGAGGTAAAGAATCCAAGTGTATTTGGGAGGAATCATCGATTCATTATAAATGACTGGAGTTGCATAAAACCAAAGCTGGATAATGATTCCCATAATATGTCGGAGATCGCGGAGATAAACAAAAACAATAGCAAAGGTCAGAGACAGAGAATAAGTAATGAGAAAGAGATTGATGAATAAAAAGGGAATCAGAATTAAAGAGGGGCCTAGGGGGACACCCGAGAGGAGTGATACAGCGATCAAAATGGGGAAAGAAATAGCTAAATTCACTAAATTGGTAAGTGCTCCTACATAGGGAAAAATTTGAGTTGGAATGGGGACTTTCGAAAGCAGACCCCAATTTCCAACGATAGATTCCATGCCTTCTAGTAAAGTCATAGCAACAAAATTCCAGATAAATATGCCAGTAACGATAAACGCTAGATAGTGAGGCAGTTGAACTTTGAGGATGACTTTAAAAACAAAATAGTAGACTAAAGCCATCGCAATTGGCACAAGAAGAGTCCACAATGCTCCTAGCGCTGATTTTCGATATTTGACTTTGAGATTTTTAGATACTAAGTTGAAAATCAGAAATTTTTTTCCGACGCAAAATGGGTCTAAGCCAAAGGGCTGTAAAACTCGAGAGAGTTCTTGGAATGTCATAGTTACTTTAATCTATAACTCAGCGATGCAGTAAGATCAAATTTTAGGGGAATCAGGAATCCTCGCCTTTGTCATAAATTCAGCTGCTTTCTGGATGACCATGTCCCATCCATACTGCTGGGCTGTTTGGTAGCCTTCTTGTCGGAGATTTTCTTGGAGCTGCGGATCTGAAAAGAGGCGTTCTAAGGTCTGAACGAGCATCCTTTCATTTCCCTTCTGAATCATGAGGCAGTTCACTCCATCGGTACAAAAATCCCGATTTCCATCTGCATCTGTACAAATAACCGGGGTGCCTGCTGCCATTGCCTCTAGAATCGTTAGAGCAAAGCCTTCGTGTTCGGAAGTGAGAATAAAAACAGTGGCTTGGTTCAGAAGGGAGTTGATTTTTCTGTCGCTGGGCTGAAAAAAATACTCACAATTCTTGAGGTTTTTTGCAAGTTCAGGTTCACTTCCATACATCCAGAGAGTGGGCTGGTTTCTTTGCATCGCACTCCAACCTTTTAAAGTGAAAGACAAATTTTTAAGCGGATTTTTGCGGCCTGCAGTGATCAGGATATTCTTTTTTCTCTCCTCCCCAGTAGTTTTAAAAACTTCTAAATTAATCCCGCAAGGGATAATGGATGCTTGCAGATCCAGCTTTTTCAGTTCTTGCGAATTCCATTGAGATGTAGTCAGGTATCGAAATTCTTTTCGGTAACTGGCAAGAACCGTATCTTGGATGAGTCGATCGTTTTTATAATACGATGTTTCAATATCTTGGACAAAGTAAACGGGAATGCCTTTTTGAAGGGAGGCTAACCAGACAGGTTCCGCTGTTTTCCACCAAGTGGCCACTTTGATGCATTCCTCTGTTTTAAGTGTCTCTGTGAGGTCGTTTAAGGAATGAAATCTTTTGAAATGTGCTTCGAGCGGGAACCATTGGGGTGGCTGGTCCGTTGCATAAACTTTGATTTCAAACCCGAGCTCTAAAAGGCGATTGGCATATTCAAAAATAATGCGGTGACCCCCCGCGATTTCAGTGGTTTGCAAAACAAATGTGATCTTGATTTTGCCATCGGGTGTCCTGACGTTCCGCTCATCGAACCCCGGTTTCCATTTTTTCCAAAAATAAGTTAAGGATTCTTTCTCTCTGGGGCCCAGCTGCTTGCCTCGACTGACAGATTCGTGGTGGGTGAGGATCGAAAAAGGAGTATAGAGAATCTCAAATTCTGCTTGCCTTGCTCTTAAGCAGAAATCCATATCTTCAAAAGCCATGGGATAGTTCGTGTCTAACAAGCCAATTTTTTTCAGTACGGTGCTTTTGACATAGAGGCAAGCTCCTGTCATTGCAAGCATCTCTCGAGGGAAATTCGTCGGTCCATAAAACCCTGGTTTATGCCGATAGTAATGATCAAACCATTCTGGAGCTTCCCTGTTTCGATGCGAACCAGCAGATTGAATCGAGCCATCGGGGTAAAGTAATTTTGGTCCTACTATTCCGATCGATTCTTTCTGGTAGGCAGCAAATTGAAGTGCTTCTAACCATCCCGCATGAGCTTCAATATCGCTATTGAGAATAACGCAGTCTTTTTCTCCTATTTGCTGGAGACCCAAATGAACAGTAGAGGCAAATCCCTCATTTTTTTGTTTTTGGATCACTTGGATGGGAATGCCTGTCTGAGGGAGAGATAAATTCTTCAAAAAGTCTTGGTGTTCTTGGAGTGTACTTGCGTCATCTACGATCAGTATTTCCATAGAGTCAGCCGAATGAGGCGGAAGGGTGCACTTCAAACTTTGAAGGCATTTTTTGAGATAGTGAGAATCATTATAGCTGGGGATGATGATACTGACAGGACGGCCGTTTTGCAGATACCAGTTTCGATGCAGTTTTGCTTTTTTTTTCAGAAGATTTTGATAGTTCAAATAGCTTTTGAGTGAAATGTAACGAGAAAGATAGTCTCTCGCTCTCGAATGAAAGGTAGATAGCCCTTCTTTTTGAATCAATTGAATTGATTTCTTGACTAATGTCGCAAGGGGAAGCATGAACAGGGTCCATTCAAAAATAAGAGTTGAAAGACTTGTTTCTTCCTTAAAGTCCAAGTAAAAACAAGCGATATCCTTCAAAGAGGGGGTTTTTTTTATGAAAGATCAGAGCCGGCAGCGTGTTCTCTTAGTCACGGGAGGATGTGGTTTTATTGGAAGTTGCTTTGTGAGACAGGCTGTTTCGAAAGGGGATCGTGTTGTTGTTTTAGATTCTCTTACTTATGCAGGTCATCGAGAAAATTTAGAAGGCATTACGGGTCCAGGCTCTTTTGAACTCGTGGTAGGTGATATTCGCCAAGGTCCATTGGTTGCTGATCTTTTGAAAAATAATGAAGTAGACGCAGTTATTCATTTTGCTGCTGAATCGCATGTGGATCGCTCGATTGATTCCCCTTCGGCCTTTATTGAAACGAATATTCAGGGTACTTTTTCTTTATTGAATGCGTCTCTAAGTTATTGGAATGACAGCCAGAAACAGCAAAAGAATAAGAAGAGAGATTTTCGCTTTGTCCATATTTCTACTGATGAGGTCTTCGGATCGCTCGGGCCGGAAGGAAAATTTAGTGAAACAACACCTCTGGCTCCTAACTCCCCTTACTCTGCCTCTAAGGCTGCAGGGGATTTTTTAGTTCGAGCATGGCATCACACCTATGGATTGCCGACGGTGACTACGAATTGTTCCAATAATTATGGACCCAGACAATTTCCAGAAAAATTGATCCCTCACATGATTCAGTGTGCTTTAGATGGCCGTCCCTTGCCTGTCTATGGAGATGGTGGGAATGTTCGCGATTGGATTCATGTAGAAGACCACTGTACAGGAGTGAGGTTGGCGCTAGAAAAAGGAGTTCCCGGTTCCGTTTACTGCTTGGGTGGGAACGCTGAAAAAAATAATTTAGATGTCGTCAAAACGATTTGCAGGATATTGGATAGGCTACGTCCTCATCCCGCTGGAAAGCTTTATGAATCCGGCCTTGTTTTTGTTGCAGATCGTTTGGGTCACGACCGACGTTATGCGATTGATGATAGAAAAGCACAGAAGGAGTTAAGTTTTTTTAGGCGCTATGCATTTGAGGATGGTTTGGCTCAAACGGTTCAATGGTATTTAGATCATCCCCATTGGTCTAGTGCTGTTTTGAAGGGGAAAGATTTATGAAAGGAATTATTTTAGCAGGAGGAAGTGGTACTCGTCTTTATCCTTTGACTAAATGTATGAGCAAGCAGCTCTTGCCTGTCTATGATAAACCGACGATTTATTATCCTCTTTCCACTCTGATGCTGGCTGGAATTCGAGAGATTTTAGTGATTAGTACTCCTCGAGATTTACCCATGATCCAGTCTCTTTTGGGGGATGGTCAGTCACTGGGGATATCGCTGACTTATCGAGAACAGGCTCAGCCTCAAGGGATTGCTCAAGCTTTTTTGATTGGTGAGGAATTCATTGGTCACGATCCTGTTTGTTTGATTTTGGGAGACAATATTTTTTACGGCCAAGACATGTCAAATATGCTGGAAAAGGCTTCTCAAATAGAAAAAGGAGCTATTTTATTCGCTTATCATGTCCAGGATCCGGAGAGATATGGCGTAGTCGAATTTGATCACTCAGGAATTGCGATCAGTCTTCAAGAAAAACCTCAAAAGCCCCGCTCTTCATGGGCTGTGACAGGACTCTATTTTTATGATTCTACTGTGGTGAGTCTTGCCCAAGGGCTTCGGCCTTCTGCTCGAGGGGAGCTTGAAATTACAGATCTGAATCTGGCCTATTTGAAGCAAGGCAGCTTGCGCGTGAATCAGTTTGGAAGGGGAGTCGCCTGGTTGGATAGCGGAACCTACGACTCTTTGATTGCTGCGTCTCATTTTGTACAAACCATAGAGCAACGTCAGGGGCTGAAAGTTGCTTGTATTGAAGAAATTGCTTTATTAAAAGGATATGTCACTTTAGAGCAGTTTGAAAAATTAGCCGAAAATTACGCCAGCAGTCAATATGGGCAGTATTTGCGCCAAATTTTACGCGAAGCTGGCACTCATTCAAAGGGTTTAAATCGATGATGGAGAAAGTTTTAGTATTAGGAGCATCCGGACAAATAGGCTCAGCGTTGGTCAGTCTTTTGGGAGATCGAGGAAAAGGTCTGACTCGAAAGGATCTGGATCTTACAAATTTAGAGGGGTTTGATTCCTTATTGGAGCAGTACGCCCCATCAGCGGTGATTAATGCAGCTGCTTATACGGAAGTGGATCAAGCGGAAAGTGAAGAAAAACTTGCTTATCAACTCAATGCGGACGCACCTTCACGACTGGCTCAAGCCTGTGCGGTTCGAGAGATTCCATTGATCCATTATTCCACGGATTATGTTTTTTCTGGTACAGCCGAAAAACCGTGGTCTGAAACGGATCCGACAGTCCCCGCCAAAGCCTATGGAAGAAGTAAGCTTGCTGGCGAAAAGGGGATTCAGGCTCAAAATGGAAAATATCTTATTTTTCGGACTTCCTGGGTTTATGATGGACAGGGAAAGAACTTTTTGACTGCTATCCTTCGGCTTGCTCGCGAGCGTGAAGTTCTCAATATTGTTTCAGACCAGTGGGGTGCTCCTAGTTATGCTTTACATTTGGCTCAAGCCACTTTGACTGTTTTAGAGCGAGCTTTGGAACTGGCAAAAGTAAAAAACTTTCCATCCGGAATTTACCATCTTTGTCATCATGGTGTTACAAATTGGTATGAGTTTGCCCAAGAAATCATACATTTGGCTCGGAAAAGAGGGGATTCTCTTTGCGTTAAGCAAATGGAATCAATCACTACTGAGGCGTATCCCACTGCAGCAAAGAGACCTCTGAATTCTCGATTAGATATGACTCGCATTAAAACAACATTTGATATTTTAATGCCCCATTGGCAAGAGGGTTTGATTGAATGCATGGGGAATCATCGGTGAAGGTGACACCGTTAGAGATTCCTGGCCTTAGGTTAGTCGAACTGAAGGTGCATGGGGATCAACGCGGGTTTTTTGTAGAGCGGTTTAACTGGGACTTGTTTGCTCAAAACGGTCTTCCAACAGAGTTTTTTCAGGATAACCACTCTCGGTCTGCTCCGGGTGTCCTTCGGGGACTGCATTATCAGACTCAGCCCGCACAAAGTAAATTAGTCGGAGTTGTGCGCGGAAGGATTTGGGATGTGGTCGTAGATATTCGACCGCAATCTTCTCATTTTGGACAAAGTTTCGGAGTTGAGCTGAGTGATTTAAATGGACGTTTACTCTGGGTTCCTGCTGGATTTGCTCATGGTTTTTGTGTCTTAGGAGATCAGCCAGCCGATGTTTTTTATAAGGTAGATTTGCCTTATCAACCTAAGACAGAGGGCGGGATTCGATGGAATGATCCAGATCTTTGTATTGAATGGCCGATCTCAAATCCCGTTATTTCTTCTCGAGATCAAGGCCTTCCTTTTTTTAAAGAATATCGAGCGAACCCTTCTTTCTGTGCTTAGGATAAATCCCAGGGGATGACATAATCGGAGCTGCTTAAATCATAAATTTCATTTGCAGGAGCAATAATAATTCCGGATGGGATTTCAAGATGGGGGTAAGTCTTTCTAAAAGCTGTGATTCCAGAGAGTTCTCTTTTTCCAGGATGGCTTTTTGCTTTGACTTCTATAGGAAAGAATTTTCCATTTCAGTAGGCATAAACTGAACAGAAGGAAACCAACCTTTCCAGATTTGCTCAAAAAAAGAGGTCGGAAGTGGGGAAGTCTAGGGTGTTTTTCCGGATGTGTTAAAAATTTCTGAGGGTGATCGAGCCAGTCTTCAAGCTAGGTTCCTGTCTTGCGTTTCCTATGTCTAAAATACGATCAAAAGTCACTACAGTGTATTGATTCTGGAGAGTTTCTTTGAGCCAGGTGCTTTTCCCCACTTAGCGGGCCCCTGTAATTGCTACTACAGGAAAATATTTTAATAAATTCAATAGTTTAGAATTAAGAGAGCGATGATGGTACATGAATACCTTGAAAATAGACCATCTGATCACCTAAAATCAAGGTATTTTTATCTCCTGCACATTCGCTCCTTCCAGTGCTAGACTTTCTCCTCATGAAACCTCCCCGAGTCCTCGCTCTCGTGATTGATTTTGAGTCCACTTTTGAGGCGGAACGATTGAGTTTGCAGTTAGCTCAAGAAAGGGGAGTTTCGATTGATTTGCAAGTGGTCCATGTAGACAATGGAAATTCACTACCTGTTTTATCTACTTTTGCTCAGAGTCAGGCTGGAGTAAAACTAATGCGTTTTGAAAAAAATCAAGGATATGCAGGGGGAATTGTGCAAGCCCTTCGCTTTTTGAATGCAAGTTCAAAAACTTTTGATTTTTATTGGTTTTTAAATTCAGATTTGGAAATTCAGGCAGGTTGTTTAGCGCAGCTTTTAGCTCCCTTTGTAGGGCAAAGCCAATTGGCTGCGATTGGACCCACTGTTTTTCAAAATCGGGGGCCAAAAATTTGGGGTGCTCGAGGAGTGGTCAGTCCAGGATGGGGCATCACTGCGATGAAGAAGTGGGATCAGGGGGGGCTGCTTCCCAAGTGGTCCTATATTCCTGGCTGTTCCCTTCTCATTCGGGCTCAAGCTTACGAGTCTGTGGGGGGCATGCCGAGTCGCTACCGGATGTATTATGAGGAAACCCATCTTTGCGTTCAGCTTCAAAAACAGGGTTGGTTTCTGGCTGTTGAGCCACGGGCTCATGTTTACCACCATGTTCAAAGTTTAAAGGGGAAGATTCCAGCTAAACATTTTGCTTATTATTTTGCTCGTAATAATCTTTATTTTTGGAAAGTTAATTTTGGAATACCTGCTCTGCTTCAGTTTCCTAGAATGATCTATATAGTGGTGAAGGAACTCCTTTTGCCTTTACGTCACGCTCGCAGTTGGAAAGATATTTTTCGAAATTTTGCTTATACCGCAGCGGGTGTTTGGGACGGATTTTCTTTTCTCAAAAAGGAGAAAACATTTTTTGAGCGCCATTTATTTTGTGAGTAGCCTAAAGTCTTGTGGTTTTTGGGCATTTGTATTAATTCCTAAAAGTTGATAGATTGCCAGAATATTTAACAGTTTTCAAGATGACAGTTGAGGCAATCGTCGGTGGTCAGCTTTGATCTGCATAGGAGCCATTTTGTGTTATGATAAGAAGCAATTCGTTGATGTCTCGCCCTTTACCAAGTAACGAGCTTAAAAAGATTCAACAAAATTGCAGAGGCACTCTTTTGTCTCTGTATAAAAAAGCTAACGCTGGTCACATCGGGGCATCCTTGAGCTGCCTTGAGATTCTGATTTATCTTTTTTTCCGACACAAGCAGGCATCTGATTATGTCATTTTGTCCAAAGGTCACGCGGCGGCTGCGCTCTACGTGGTACTTGCGGCTGCAGGCGAGATCTCAAAAGAAGAGCTTCAGACATTTTACGTGGACGGTACTCGGCTGGCAGCACATCCACCCTGTTCAGGTGCTTTTCCATCGATCCCGTTTGGTACGGGAAGTCTTGGGCACGGCCTTTCCCTGGCCGTCGGGTTGGTATTTTCCCAAAGATATACAGGCAAGGAATTCCAGGTGTATTGTATTCTTTCTGATGGTGACTGCAACGAGGGCTCGACCTGGGAGGCTGCACTCTTTGCGGGCCATCATTGCCTCAGCAATCTGACTGTGATTATTGATGCTAATGGTCTCCAGGGCTTTGGCCGCAGCGAGGATGTGCTCAACATGGAACCATGGGAGAAGAAATGGGAATCTTTTGGATTTAAGGTGCACTCTGTTGCCAATGGCAATTCCTTCGAATCTCTTGAAGAAGAGTTTACTTGGGATTTGAAAGATCAAGGAGGAAGCGGACCCCGTTGCTTCATTGCAAAGACCACAAAAGGGCATGGGGTTTCCTACATGGAAAACAAAATGGAGTGGCATTATCTGCCGATGAGTGACGAGCAGTATCAAATTGCACTTAGGGATTTGGGCCTCGATCATGCGTAAGGAATTTTCTTGCTGGCTGGAAAGCATTGCGCAAACGAGAAACGAACTTATTGTATTGACCGGCGATCTCGGCTTCATGGCATTGGAAGGGGTGGCTCAGAGGCTAGAAAAGCGATTCGTCAATGTTGGCGTTAGCGAGCAAAATATGATGAGCATGGCAGCCGCCTTGGCTCATGAAGGAATGACCCCTCTTTGTTACAGTATCGCGCCGTTTGCTGTTTTTCGTCCAGCAGAGCAAATTCGGTTAGATATTTGTTTGCATAACAAAAATGTCAAGATTGTCGGCAATGGCGGCGGTTATGGCTATGGAATCATGGGAGCGACGCATCATGCTATCGAGGACCTGGCGATGCTCTCCTCTTTTCAGAATATGATTTGCTATATTCCTTTTCATAATGGAGATGTTGCTTCGGTGAGCGATGCTATGCTCGCGTATAACGGTCCCTCTTACTTGAGGCTTGGTTTTGGTATCCTGCCGGAAGGTATTACTCTACCTCCTTACTCTTCAATCAGAAAAATCGCATCGGGAAAAATTTGGACCGTGCTGGGTGTAGGTCCGGTTGTTCTGAATGCTCTTCGAGCCACCCAAGAACTATCAGGCGGGGCGGATGTCTTTGTCGTGAGTGAGCTGCCTTGTCAAGAACTGTCTGAGGATTTTATTGAGAGCCTCCGGCGAACTGGCAAAGTACTGGTTGTAGAAGAACACGTTGAACGCGGAGGCCTCGCTGAATGGCTTTGTTTGAAGTTACTGAAAGCCGGCCTGCATCCGCAAGTGCAACATCAGTGTGCAAAAGGATATCCGGACAAACTTTATGGGAGTCAAGTTTTTCATCAAAAGCAATCTCGTTTGGACGAAAAGCACCTTCTAACATTAATGAGGCAGAATCATGAATAAAACTTCTGCTCTTGGTGCTATTGGGGACCAATGGAATTCTGAAGATCGGCAGAGTGCGGAGTCTCTCCAGGGGCCTATCCTAGTGGTCGGGGCGTCGGGTTTTGTCGGAGCCAATCTGTTTTTTTCACTTTCTCGCGTGAGGTCAGATGTTTATGCAGTTTCGGGTAGGATTGAAAACAGCTGGCGGTTACTGCATAGCTCTGAGAGCACAAGAGAGCGATTAGTAAACTGCGATATTACAGACGCTCAAGCTGTCGATCGACTGATTGAAAACTTGCAACCAAAAACTGTTTTTAATCTTGCGGCATATGGGGCTTATGAGCGTCAAAAAGATTCTCATAGGATTCACAAAGTGAATTATCTTGGCTTATTGAATCTTGTTCGTAAGCTTCATGAGCAAGGTTGCAGTGCCTTTGTTCAGGCGGGAACGTCATCAGAATACGGTATTAACTGTACTGCACCACTAGAAGCGTCGGA
>CAIYTD010000337.1 GCA_903928955.1 Oligoflexia bacterium
ACGTAAAGAGTGGGGGCCACTCACTCTTGCGAATATTGGATTTGGTCAAGGCATCTTAGTGACGCCTATTCAAATGATTCGAGCTTATGCAGCACTTGCGAATGGTGGTTTACTGGTACAGCCTGCCTTATGGAAGAAGGGGGAGGGCGAGCAAAATTCTGCTCCTGTGAGAATTCTTTCTCAAAAAGTCAGTCATGAAGTAGTAGAAGCACTGGAGACAGTCACAGAGGAAGGAGCTACGGGCAAAAAAGCAGCGCTTCCTGGATATCGAGTTGCAGGTAAGACTGGAACAGCACAAATGGTCGATCCAAATTCTGGAAAATATTCTCGTGAAAAATACATCGCCTCTTTTATTGGTTTTGCTGTCGATGTAGATCCTAAAATAGTTATTTTTACGTCAGTCACTGAACCGCACGGAGTATATTATGCGTCTGAAACCGCAGCACCTCTATTTAAGGAGGTACTCAGTTTTGTTGCAAATCGATGTAGTTTACCTGTTCAAATGCAGGCACTGAAAGATCAATTAAAATTTTCGCAGGCGTCAGCAATGACGCATTCGGATAGGATTCCTCGACTTCAGGGACCTTTGTTAACAGAAGGAACAACCTCACTGATGCCCTCATTAAGGGGTTTGACGCCTAGAGAGATTCTTCAACTTCTGCATGGACATGGGTTCCATTTGCATATTACAGGAACAGGAGTTGTTTCCTCTCATACTCCAGGGGCAGGAAAAAAGATTGAAGAAGGAGATACAATTCATCTCATTCTTTCTGAACCATGAAAGTGAAGTCTCAATGAACGTAAAGGAGCTTTTTCAAGAGTTTTCGCCAAATTCGGTGGCGCATCTTCCATTGGATCTCTTGCATCAACCCGTTCTAGGGGTTACTGCTGATTCTCGCCAAGTGAAGCCTGGTATTATTTTTGTCGCGGTTTGTGGGGGAGTCATCGATGGTCATACCTTTATTCAAGAAGTGGATGTAGCTGGAGCGCTATTGATCTTGGGAGAGAAAGATTTTGCATTTCCATTAGAGCATCCTTATTTAAAAGTCTCGGATACACGACTTTTTTTGACGCATCTCGCCGCTGTTTTTTATGGAAAACCTTCTGAATCTTTACTCATGATAGGTGTTACTGGAACGAGCGGAAAAACAACTACTTCCTATTTAATAGAATCTATTTTATTAGCAGCAGGTCATCGAGTAGGGCTTATTGGAACGATTCATTTCCGATTTGGAAACAAAGTGTTTCCTTCTACTCATACCACACCGGGTCCGATTGAATTACAGGGCCTACTTGCGAGTATGAAACAGGAAGGGTGTACGGCAGTAGTGATGGAAGTATCCTCTCATGCTTTGAAGCAAAAGCGTGTGGGATCTATTTGTTTTGATGGCATGGTTTTTACGAATTTGTCTCCAGAGCATTTAGATTTTCATCCTGATATGGAGGACTATTTTCAATCTAAAGCATTATTATTTACTGATTTAGTTGAATTCTCTTTAAAATCGGGAAAATTTCCAGTTGTAGCAGTCAATAGCGCGGACCCCTATGGTCAGCGTTTACTCAGAACTTTAAAAAAGCGTTCTGATGTTTTAAGTGGTTCTTTGGGGTTCGACCCTCATCCGGATCTGAAGATTTCGTTGGAGGGTATCCAGGGCGAGCTGAATGGTGTACCTATTCAATCCGCCTTCGTAGGAGATTTTAATTGTTCCAATATCGCTGGAGCTGTCGCTTTATGTCAATCTCTTCGGATTCCTTTTGATCAGATCTCTCAAGGTATTCGTTTTTTAAAGGGTGTCCCTGGTCGTTTAGAGAGAGTAGAAAATGATTGCGGCCTTTCTATTTGGGTAGACTATGCTCATAAACCAGATGCCCTTGAGAAAGTCATTCAAACTTTGGCAAAGATACGAAATGGCCATCGCCTTGTTACAGTGTTTGGCTGTGGAGGTGATCGAGATCGGAAAAAGCGTTCTGTTATGGGGAAAATTGCTGTTGAAGGTTCCGACCATGTGGTCATTACTTCTGACAATCCTAGGACAGAGGATCCATCCTTCATTATTCAAGAAATCTTAGTAGGAACTGAGGGTTATAAGAATTTCGAGATTGAGTTGGATCGAAGGAAGGCAATTTTTAGGGCAATTCAGTCTTCTCATCAGGGAGATCTTATTCTGATTGCGGGTAAAGGGCATGAAGATTATCAGATTATAGGGACCACTAAAGTTCACTTAGATGACCGTGAAGTTGCAAGAGAGGCTATTGAAACCTTGAGGTATAAAGAATAGCTGTTGACATGACCTTTTAAAAATCTGTAGCATCTCAACATGCTCTTCCATTTTCTTTATCCGCTCCACGTGAAGCACACATTTTTTAATGTGTTTAAATATATTACGTTTCGGACGTTTGGTGCGAGCATTACTAGCGTTTTGCTTTGCATGCTGATCGGTCCTGCTTATATTCGGTTTTTACAGCGTAAGCAGATGGGTCAGGCTATTCGAGAAGATGGTCCAAAGACACATCTTTTGAAAAAAGGGACGCCTACCATGGGTGGGGGGCTGATTCTGTTGGCAATCGTTATTCCAACTCTTCTTTGGTCTGATCTCACCAATAAGAATATGTGGGTTGCGGTTTTAGTTACCCTCTTATTTGGAGTGATAGGATACATTGATGATTATCGTAAAGTAGTGAAAAAAAATCCTAAAGGTTTATCTGGGAAACAAAAACTTTTAAGTCAAACTCTTGTTGCTCTTGCAGCGGCATATTTTATTTATGTGATGAGAGATACTCCTCCGGTCTTGAAGTTTCCCTTTTTTAAAGAATGGTCTTTCTATTTAGGTCCGTTTTTTGTTCCATTTGCTGCATTTGTAATAGTGGGTTGTTCTAATGCGGTCAACCTGACAGATGGACTAGATGGTTTGGCAGTGGGTCCAACGATTACCACTTCGGCAACTTTTCTCATATTGGCTTATTGTGCGGGTCACGTTAAAATAGCCGAATATTTGCAAATTCCCTATATTTTTGGTGCAGGAGAGCTTGCAGTATTTTGTGGTGCGGTTGCGGCGTCTTGTTTGGGTTTCCTTTGGTTTAATACTTATCCAGCGCAAGTATTTATGGGAGACGTTGGATCTCTTGCATTGGGCGCAGCATTAGCTGTAGTAGCTGTTATTACAAAGAATGAAATCTTGCTTGCACTTTGTGGTGGAATATTCGTAATTGAAGCTCTCTCTGTGATGGCTCAAGTTGTGTCATTCAAAATGACTGGAAAAAGGGTGCTAAAAATGGCACCGATTCATCATCATTTTGAGCTGAAGGGCTGGGCTGAGCCAAAAGTAATAGTAAGATTTTGGATTATCTCTATTTTATTGGCTCTCATTACACTGTCGACTCTTAAACTGAGGTAGGGGAATTTTTAATTTCATATGAGTAAGTATAAAGGTAAGAAAGTATTAGTTGTTGGTTTTGGTGTTTCGGGAGTTGCTGTCTCGAAATATATATTTCATCAGGGAGCTAAAGTCACGGTCACTGATGTCAAACAAAAAAGCGAATTGACGGACTCTGTCCACGCATGTGCCGATCTTAAATTAGATTATGAACTGGGTCATCATAATAATAAGACCTTTCATACCGCTGATTTGATTGTAGTGAGTCCTGGCGTCGCACTGAATATTAAACCATTAGAAGAAGCACGTGAAAAAAATATACAAATAACCACTGAAATTGAATTGGCTCTGGCTGAAGTAAAGGAGCCTATTATTGCGGTTACGGGTACCAATGGAAAGACGACTACTACAGCTTTAATTGGTGAGATGTTTCAGGCAGACGATAAGACTGTTTTTGTAGGCGGCAATATTGGTAAGCCTCTGTTGAATTATGTAATGGATCGTCAAAAGGTGGATGTGATTGTTCTCGAACTATCCAGTTTTCAATTGGAATTAATCGAGAATTTAGTACCAGCAGTAGCAGTATTTACGAATTTAGAAGAAGATCATTTAGATCGTTATGGCAACATAGAAACATATACAGCTGCGAAGAAAAAACTTCTTAAAATGTGTAATAAGAATAGTTATGTGATTCTGAATTACGATAGCGCAAATATATCCGCTTTTAAGGACGAGATTTTAGGGAAACTTTTATGGTTTACTAAGAAAAACCCGATGTCCGTTGGGGGCACTTTTGCTGAAGATTTTTTAGGAGGATATTTTGATGCGCCAGATCGGAAAGCGGTGATTCAAGTTACTGGAAAAGAAGAAATCTATGATCTTTCTCAGTATCGCCTTTTTGGCGAACATAATCGCGAAAATTTACTTGCTGCCATTTGTGCAGCCCGAGCAATGGGCGTCAGTCTAAAAGCGATTCAGACTGTCATTCGTACCTTTAAGGGTGTTTCTCATCGTCTAGAATTTATTAGAAAAAAAGATGGCGTATTTTTCTTTAATGATTCTAAGGGTACGAATGTGATGAGCGTTCAAAGAAGCCTTGCGTCATTTAGTGTAAATCCTATTATTCTGATTGCTGGCGGGAAAGACAAGAATTCAGACTTTTTACCTTTAATTGAACTTGTTAAAAAGAAATGTAAAATACTCATTCTACTGGGTGAAGCAAAAGAAAAAATCAATCGTGCCATTGGAGACTATGCAGAAACTTATTTAGTTGGAACATTTGAAGAGGCGGTTTTGCTTGCCTATCAGAAATCTCGTAGTGGGGATATCATTCTTTTATCTCCTGGGTGTTCCAGCTACGATATGTTTAGAAATTACGAAGAGCGTGGTGACTACTTTAAAAAATTGGTTTCCCAACTTTAAGAAATCCTCAGTTCGGGAGGCTTCCTCTCAAACTCCTTGGCCGTTTCCTGCTCAAGGAATGGATATTATGCTTCTCCTTGTTGTATTGGCCATGGTGCTTTTTGGGCTTATCATGGTTTACAGCTCCTCTTTTATTTATGCTCAAGAAAAAATGGGTGATGGATTTTTTTTTATTCGTAAGCAGTTGATTTATGCTGGTATCGGTTTTGCTGTTTTACTCATTGTTTGTCGGATGGATTATAGAAAGTGGGAGGAGTGGGCTTATCCTGTTTTAGGCTTTGCAACTGCACTTTTAGCATTGATCCTTGTACCAGGCATTGGTGCCCGTGTAGGGGGGGCAAGACGCTGGATTCATCTGGGTGGAATGACTTTTCAACCCGGAGAGCTAGCTAAATTTGCTATTATTTTTTTTGCAGCAAGGCAGCTTAATCGCAAACATGATCGCATTGAGACTGTTACTACGGGTGTTCTCTCTCAGTTTGTTGTACCTTTGCCTGCACTTTTTCTACTTTTGCTTCAGCCAGATTTTGGAACTACAGTCATTATTACGGGAGTTATTTTTTCATTGATGTTTGTAAGGGGAGTCCCTAGTCGCTATCTTCTGACTGCTTCTGCTCTTGCAGCAATTGTGGGAGGCTCTTTGGCATTCGGAACAGGTTACCGGAGGGCAAGAGTGATGACTTTTTTAGATCCTTGGACTGACCCTGGTGGGAAGGGATTTCAAATTCTGCAATCTTTTATTGGTCTTCATAACGGACACCTCTGGGGTGTTGGCCTTGGTAATGGAAAGGAAAAGTTATTTTACCTTCCAGAAGCGCATAACGATTTTATTTTTTCTGTAATTGGCGAAGAGTTAGGGTTTGTGGGTATTGTTACTGTTGTATTTGCGTATCTTTATTTTATCTATCGAGGTTTACGAATCGCTTGGAATTGTCAAAAAGAGAATCAGGATCGCTTTGGAATGCTACTCGCGACAGGCATTACACTTGCTTTGGGATTTCAAAGTTTTGTAAATATTTCTGTTGTTTTAGGGCTTGTACCGACTAAGGGACTCACTCTTCCTTTTATGAGTTACGGCGGTTCTGCATTGGTAGTAGATCTCTTTGCAGTAGGGGTGCTTCTAAGTATTGCAAGAGGTAGGAGTTTTATAAGATGAATTCTAAACAAACTGCTTATTTGATTCTTGCTGGTGGTGGAACGGGCGGTCATGTCCTTGCAGGAATTTCAGTAGCGGATGCTTGGAAAGCTTATGGGGGTAAAGAAGCGTCAGTGCTTTTTATTGGTGCAAGAGGTGGAATGGAAGAAAGCCTTGTTCCAAAATCGGGCTATGCATTAAAATTATTGTCTGTGGGTTCTCTCAATCGAGTCAGTATTCAGAAAAAAATTAAAACCCTTTTTCAGCTTCCATTTTCATTTGTAAAATCGATTAGAATTTTGATGACGATAAAGCCGCAGTTTATTCTGGGTGTCGGGGGGTATGCATCTGGGCCTGTTCTTTTAATCGCAAAAGTTTTGAAGAGCATAGGGCTATTGAAAGTTAAAATTGCTATTTTGGAGCAAAATGCTGTTCCAGGATTTACAAACAGAATTTTACTTTATTTTGCTGATATTGTTTTTGTTGCATTTCCTGGATTGGAGTCTCAGTTTCCACATCCATTCATTCAAGTGACTGGAAATCCTATTCGTTCTTCTATAAAGCGGATGGAACCTGCACTTCGAGATCCTTTTACTATTTTTATTTTTGGCGGTAGCCAAGGAGCAATCGGCGTCAATTCTCTTGTATTAGAAGCCCTCCCTTTTTTAGAAGACTTGACTAAGAAAATAAGGTGGATTCATCAGACAGGGGTAAAAGATTATCAGCGAGTTTTGAAAGGCTATGAAAAACAAGGCATTACGGCTCAAGTGGATGCCTTTATCGATAATATGGCTGCAGCTTATCAGAAAGCATCTCTTTTAATTTGCCGATCAGGATCTTCTACTTTATCCGAAATTGCAGCTGTCGGCAGGGCAGCAATTTTTATACCGTTGCCAACTTCTTCGAACAATCATCAAGAACAAAATGCTCGCATTTTTACTGATCAAGGAGCGGCTGCACTTTTACTGCAAACGGGTGCAAAAGGAAGTGATCTTGCTCAAAAAATTCGAGAATTGATCCATGAACCTCAGAAGTTGAGTGAAATGGAAAAAAATGTGACTCAATTTTTTCGGCCAAAAGCTGCAGAAGACATTGTCTCTGGGCTGTTGAATTCAAACACTATGCGACCCACCCGCCTTTAGTAAAGAGGTAAGCCATCCAAATTTGCACTGTGATAGCAAGAAAGTATCCTAAAATGATCAGTTTGTTGAGGGACTGATGAGTCATCGCTGGAACGATGGGTTCCTTTGTTGGATTGATTTGAGTGATTGCTAGAATCAAAATAACAAAGACTGGCAAATTATATCTGACCATACTGTCCATGTGTGCATTCGCTTTTCCAGAGATGGATATGTAAAAGAGACTAAAAGCGCTAAAATAAAGTTCCCAGGGACTTCTATTATGGGATTTTTTAAAGCACTTCCATTTCTGAAATTCAAGTCGAGCAAGGAGTAAAAAAATAAAGAGAATAAGTGCATTGGATGCTCTGCACACGCTCGTTACGGTGTCCTCAAAAAAGAAACGCGGGATATAGGAACTCGGATTGAGGATCGCTAGATAATTGGGATGATTGTCCCAACCTAATTGTTGGAGCTTAAAATAAAGATTCCATTCCCCAAATTGGAATTGGCACCATCCAAAAAAAGAGAGCCCTCCCAAGGCTGCTATGCTTGAGAGAAGAGCTGCTCTGAACCTAGCTAACCGGATGAGAGGATAAAGCATGAGTGGAAGTCCGACTAGCCGCGTGGAAGTGAGACAAAAGCCAGAAACGGATGCTAAAATCCAGCTTACATTAAAACGATTGCTTTGGGTTTCAGCAATCCAGAGCTCCGTCCATAAGATAAATCCCAGTAGTGCTGCCATAAAAAGGGATTCTGAATAGCCCATGATGAGGTAAAAGGAGGCAGGATAGAATGCTACTGCTATTGCGATTGAGATTGTACTTTGTTTTGGAATTTGCCAAAATTTCGCTAATAAGAAAAATAGAAACCAAAAAATAAAACAAAAGAAATGAGCAACCATTAAAAGGGC
Organism: Oligoflexia bacterium; assembly: GCA_903928955.1. Classification (GTDB taxonomy): domain Bacteria; phylum Bdellovibrionota; class UBA1018; order UBA1018; family UBA1018; genus CAIYTD01. Next base: position 7,963 of record CAIYTD010000337.1, read on the forward strand.
GATTGAGGTGGGTATTCCTAAATGGTGTATGCCTTCTGCTAGAAGGGGATAGGCAGGAAAGAAGGCTACATTTGCTCGGTTGCTATGGATATCTTCAGGGTGGATCAATCCGAAAGGGACCTGATATCCTCGCTCGACAATGTCTATATAGTGGTAGCTATCCCACTGCAGGAGCTGAAAGTAGGCTTTTTTTGCGCCAACATGGATGGAAGCAAAAATAAAGCAAGCCATAAATGGAATGCATGTGAAGTAAAATCCTCTAGAGGATGCCCAAAAAATAGTCTTTTTTGTCCACAGTTTTTTCATAAGTAGATCTGGTATTATAGTGGACGCACAATCGAAAAGTCTTAAAAATAATTAAAAAATGGTATGATGCAGTTCAGTTATTTAACAACGATTTGAAGGCACACTCGATGAAAAAAAAAGAAGAGACTTCTCTCCATTTTGTAGGGATAGGTGGGATTGGAATGAGTGGTATTGCTGAAGTTTTTTTAAATCAAGGATATCGGGTAAGTGGATCCGACCTTATTGAATCAGAAACCACAAAAAGATTAAGCAGTTTAGGAGCACAGATCTACTTGGGTCATAGGATTGAAAATGTAGCAGATTCAAATGTAGTGATTGTCTCGTCTGCTGTGAAAGATACAAACCCTGAAGTCTCTGAAGCAAAAAGAAGACGTATTCCAGTGATTCCAAGGGCTGAGATGTTAGGTGAGTTGATGAGGGGGAAGTTGGGTATAGCTGTTGCGGGTACCCATGGAAAAACCACCACTACTTCGCTTTTATCCACTGTTCTTACAGCTGCAGGAATGGATCCTACCTTGGTGATTGGCGGGAAGGTAGATTCTTTCGGTGGGAATGCGAAATTAGGTAAGGGAAGATATGTCGTAGCGGAGGCCGATGAAAGTGATGGTTCGTTTTTACATCTGCCTGCTACTTACGGAATTGTAACGAATATCGATAATGATCATCTAGACCACTTTGGTAGTCTTTGTGCTTTAGAGGACGCGTTTGTCAGTTTTGTAGGCAAGCTTCCTTTTTATGGTTTAGCCGCTGTCTGCGGCGAGGATCCTGGGGTGAAGCGCTGTCTAGATCGTTGGACGAAGCCCTTTATGACCTACGGGTTTTCAGAAGAGTGGAATCTTTACGCTCAAGATATTGTGTTTGAAGGATTGGGCTCTCATTTTAAAGTTTTTCACAGAGAAGGAACAATAGGTAATAGTAAGTATTTAGGGACTGTACAATTATTTGTCCCAGGAAAGCACAATATTCTCAATTCCTTGGGATGTATTTTAATCGCGCTTCAGTTAGGAATTCCTTTTGAAACGATTTCACAAGGTCTATTCGAGTTTAGGGGCGTTAAGCGTCGATTTGATATTCGATGGCAGGATGAGGAGACTCGAAGATTGATTGTGGATGATTATGGTCATCATCCGTCTGAAATTACTGCGACTCTAGAGGCAGCACGTATTTTTTGGCCTGGTCGTATTATTTCTGTTTTTCAACCTCATCGATATACTCGCACGATGCACTGTCGTGAGGGTTTTTTATCTGCATTTCGTCAAAGCGATATCGTTTTGGTGAGTGATATTTACTCAGCAGGTGAGGATCCCATTCCGGGTGTTACCTCTGCTGCTCTAGTAACAGATATTCAGAAAGCCGCTCATCCCAATCAGCAAATTTTTTATACAGGAAGTCTTAAATCTACTCGAGATTTTATTTTAAATTTATTTAAAAATGGAGACCTCGTTTTGTGTTTAGGAGCCGGATCAATTACTCGGCTCCCCGAGCAGATTATTTCTGAAACTGTAGAGAATTTAGTATGAATTTTGAGGTTAAGGAGAGATTTCAATCTCAAAGCTCACATTTTTCAGGATTGCTCTATTTTGATGAGCCGCTTTCTAAGCATACTTATTATAGAATAGGGGGGCCTGCAGAAATTTTTGCAGTCCCCAGAACACTGGCAGATCTAGATTGGCTCTCTGAATTAATTGAAAAAACGGGTATACGTTTATTTGTGATGGGGCAAGGCTCCAACCTCTTGGTTTCGGATGCTGGGTTTAAAGGTCTTGTTGTCCGAGTTCACCGTTTAAATTTAGAAATCACTCCTGTCGCTTCTATTCGTGGTTTAAGTGTGTTTCCTGTTCGAACGGGAGGAAGTGTTGCACTTTCCACTTTTCTTCGAAGAGCAGCACAAGAAGGCTGGGGTGGTCTTGAGTTTTTGAGTGGAATTCCTGGATCTGTAGGCGGTGCTATCGCCATGAATGCAGGAACCTATTTAGGAGAAACCCAAAGTCGCTTGGAGAAAGTCGAGATTTATTCTTTTATTAACCAAAATGTAAAACCTAAAATTTCAATCTTCATGGGTGAACAGCTTCAATTTCAATACCGTAAAAATCTTTTTTTTCCTCCAGCTGCGTTAGTGTGGTCCGCTGAATGGAGAATTACAGCTGAAAATCCATTAAAAGTGAAGACCACCGTGGATGAGATTCTGGGTCGCCGTAAAGCAACGCAACCCATTGATTACCCTTCTTGTGGTAGTGTATTTAAAAATCCAAAAGATTCAGGACTTTTAGCATGGCAAGTGATTGATCGTTTAGGATTACGAGGATATCGAATCGGTGATGCTCAATTTGCAGAAAAACATAGTAATTTTATTTTGAATCTGGGGGGGCTCAGGCATCTGATGTCCTTGCATTGATTCAACTTGCACAAACGCGAGCGCTTCATGAGTTAGGTATTTTTCTTGAAAAAGAAGTGATCTATTTAGACTAGATTTCACTCTTCTTTTGTGTAGTCAGTCACTTGAATTTCTTTCTCTGGAATTCCTGCAGCTTTCGCTAGGGAAGTTTTTAGATTCTTTGCAGTTCCCAGAATTGTAATAGCTAAGCAATCAGGCTTCAAAAAAACCTCTAATGCATGATTCACCTGTGGAAGTTGAACTTCTTTGAGTGTCGTTGCATAGGATTTTATGAATCCAGTGGGTAAATCAAGAGTTTTTTCTAAAAGAATGTTCTCAGCTCTTTTTTTAGGAGTATTATACATAAAGCCAGATTTATTGATCATGCTCCGTTTTGAAAATTCAAACTGATTTTGAGTAATGCCGTGAGTCTTGAGATTTTCAAGGAGTTTGAGAGTGAGCTCCAAAGCGGGTGCCGAATCTTTGGAAGCGGGAAAGAGGTAAATACTCCAACTTCTGGGCTGAATTCCAAACTTGAAGCCGCTAGAAGCTCCATAGCTCCAGCCCCGCTGGACTCGAATCTCTTGCATCAGTGTAGCCGAGAAAGAGGGGCCACCAAATGCGTGATTTCCTAAATGCAAAGGGAAAAAATCGGGATCGGTCATTTGAATTCCTATTTGCCCCATTTTGATTTGTGTTTGAGTGCGATCAGGCTTGTCAACGATGAGTAATCTTCGATGGGCTGCGTTTTCAGGAGTACTTATTTTTTCTAAAATCTTTTTATTCTCGTCAGGTATGGGAGTGTGAGGAAGTAATGGGATGAATTCATGCTTCCAATTCGATATTTGAGACGTATCAGCGTCGCCTGTTCCTACTATTAGAAGTAATTCGTTTCGTACTAATTTTTTATAATGATCCCAAATCATTTTTGAATTCAAATTTTTAATATCTTCAGATCGGCCTAACACTGCATTCCCATAAGGATGATTTTGAAAGAGAAATTGATTAAATTTTAGGGATGCTAAACTTTCATCATGCCCTAGCTCTTCTTGAATTCCAGAAATGACTTCTGACTTTAGTTTTTTGATCTCGTCTTCTGAAAAACGAGGTTGGGTTAAAATTTCAGTCAAGAGCTCTAGGAAAGGATGGAGTTGGGATGACAACACTGCCGCTCGAAAGATAAGGGCTTCTGTTCGCGATTCGATATCTAATTGAGCCCCCATTTGATCTAAGGTGAGATCGATTTGTTCTTTGGTTTTAGTTTGGGTCCCTCGCAGAAGCATCTCTGCCATAAAGTTGGAAAGACCACTTTGGTGAACGGGATCATTTACAGATCCGCCTTTGATCACTACATTGAGATACACTATAGGCAAGCTTGCGTCGTGCTCAAATGCTATTTCAGTAGCTAGAGTCTGTTGCTCGTGGAAAAATGGAATCATGATGCAGAAAATGAGAATAATGAAGTGACTCATTTGGGAATTCCTTGAATCAGGGTAAGATTTTTAGGGTTCAGGTATTTTTGAGCAATTTTTTGAATGTCTTTTGCTGTTACCAGTTGGAGTTTTCGATTATGCTCGAGTCCTGCTTTAAAATGACCACCAATGGATTCGTAGAGACCTAGAAAATAGGCTTTTTCAAAGTTAGAATCTAAATTATTATAAAAACGGAAGTTCAGCTTATTTTTTGCTCGCTCCAATTCTAAATTTGATATGGGCTGTTTCATCAGGCGATTATATTCCTGATAAATGATTTTTTCAGCTTCGCCGGCATGTTTGTTTTTCTGAAGATTCACTTCAGTGATAAACAAAGATGGATCATGATCTTCGAAGTCTGAAGTGTCTACTGAAGTCGCAATTCCAGTTTCTACCAGAGCGCGATTGAGTCGGCTGCTTCTTCCTCCATTTAATATAGTTTTTAATACATTCAGAATAGGAATATCACTATTCGAGTAACGAGGTATATGGTAGCCCATGAGGAGCTTTTCTACTTGGATATTTAATTTTAAAGTTTTACGTCTTGTGGTTTTTTGGATCGGTTCGCTTGCTAAATTTTTAAAGTTTTCTTTATGTTTTGGAAGTGAACCGTAATACTTCGCAACTAAAGATTTTACGTTTTCAGAATCAACGTCGCCAACAGCTACGATGGTAGCATGATTTGGACCATAATAAGTATGATAAAAATTGAGAGCTGTTTGAACGGAACTTTTTTCTAGATCTGCTTGATAGCCAGCGATGGGCCAATGATAAGGGTGCCGGGTAAATGCGAGTTGAAAGAGTTCCTGCTCCATAAGCCCGTCAGGATTATTTTCATTTCGAAAACGCCGTTCATTTTGAACAACTTCTCGTTCCGTGTTGAATGCACTTTCACTGATAATCAGGTTAACCATTCTATCTGATTCAGCTTGAATGATGAGTTCGAGACTGGATCGAGGTAATTCCTGTATATAAGCAGTGTAGTCTTTGCTTGTAAAAGCATTTTCGCCTTCTGCTCCCGCTCCTTCCAGAAGCTTGTCAAATTCTCCTTCTTTCATATTCTTCGTTTCTTTAAACATCATATGTTCGAAAAGATGGGCTAGCCCAGTTTTTCCAGGTGATTCGTTTTTAGATCCTACTTTAAACCAGGTTTGGTAGGCAAATGTCGGAGAACTGTGATCTTCCATTACTAAAAGGCGCAATCCATTTTGGAAAACAAAGCGGTTGACAGTGAAGGAACGAAAAAAGGGACTAGCCTCCATTTGGATGGCAGTATTTGCTTGAGCTAAGCAAAGCTGAGAATGGCTAAGAGTGATCAGTAAAAGGGAAAAGAATAAACTACGAATCATTTTTTCTTATTCGCACACTCTTTGTTTAAGCTCAATCGAATCCTTGCAGATTTAAAGTATTCTATGAGTTAAGATATTTGAAAATATGCGGCAGTTAAAATTAAGTTCAGTTTGTTTTCTGGGAGGCTTTGTTATGTTTCTAGCGAGTTTTGGTGTGCGTCATGCCATGCACTCGTCTTTTTTTACTCTGGAACGGATGGAAGTCATTCTATCTCAGGTTAATCCTCCTTTAGATAGGGTAGGCATTTTGCGTTTGATTGCAGTCCCTCTTGGGAAAGTGAGCCTATTTGATCTGGATCTGAACTCAATTGAAAAAAGTCTTTTATCACAAGATTGGATTCGAGAAGTAAAATTTAAAAAAAGTATTTTTCATACGCTCGTTGTAACCGTGAATTTTCGAGAACCAAAAGCTGTTATTCAAACGTCTCAAGGCACTCTTCGGTATGTAGATGAGGAGGGAAAAATATTTGGAACATTCAGTTTATTGCAACAGCTGAATTTACCGTATCTTTCAGGATTTTCTCATCAGAACTCTGAAAAGATAAGAGAGGCGTTACTGCTATTACTTCGATGGGAGAATTCACCTTTGAGTGTTGAATCCTCTATTTCCTCTGTCTATTGGGAGTTGGAGAGGGGATTTCGCATTTTATTAACATATTCTTTGGGGTTGGATCGTTCAACTCAGGCTCGAACCATGATTGACATAGGTCAAGAAATTGACGAAACTTTGGATGGGAAGCTGTTTAGGCTTTCGCATATCATTGAGTACTTAAAAAGTAATTCTATTGCAGTGCACCAAGTTTGGATGGATGCTGGAAAAAAGGTAGTTGTAAAAACTGTTCAAGGTTCATAAAATTCCAAGTTCTAGGCTTTTTTGCCTGCTTGTCCTAGGCTAATCGTGGTACTGTACTAGTCCCACCGGGAGAGTTTTTGATGTCCAAAAAAGATTTTGTAGTTGGATTAGATATTGGAACAACGAAGATTTGCTGCATTGTAGGCGAAATTGTTGATAGAGGTTCTCATCCAATGATTGATATTGTTGGTATCGGTACAGCTCCTTCTACAGGATTAAGAAAGGGCGTTGTTATAAATATCGATACAACGGTGGAAAGTATTACAAAAGCTGTTGAAGAAGCTGAATTAATGGCTGGCGCTGAGATTTCAACAGTTTATGCTGGAATTGCTGGTGGACATATTAAGTCTTTCAATTCAACGGGAATCGTTGCAGTGAAAGATAGAGAGATCACTGAGCAAGATGTTCAGCGAGTCATCGATGCAGCCAAAGCTGTTGCCATTCCATTAGATAGGGAGACTATTCATATTATTCCTCAAGAGTATATGATTAATGATCAGGGGGGGATTCGTGACCCAATTGGTATGAGTGGTGTGCGGTTAGAAGCTAAAGTTCATATTGTTACGGGCGCAGTTTCTTCAGCTCAAAATATAATAAAATGTGCAAATAAAGCTGGACTCAATGTAGCTGAAATATGTTTAGAGCCAATCGCTTCAAGTGAAGCTGTCTTGTGTCAGGATGAAAAAGAGCTTGGAGTTGTTTTGGTTGATATCGGTGGTGGCACGAGTGATATCGCGATTTTTAAGGATGGTGCCATTGTTTATACAGGTGTTCTCGCTATTGGTGGTCATCATGTTACTAATGATATTGCAGTAGGATTGCGTACTCCACAGAGTGAAGCAGAAAAACTTAAAATTCGTCACGGATGTGCTTTGACTTCTATGGTCAAGGCAGATGAGACAATAGAGGTAGCAGGAGTAGGTGGAAGAAAGGCTCGTGTTTTATCTAGACGCCTGCTAGCTGAAATTATTGAACCTCGTGTTGAAGAAATCTTTTCCCTAATTCAACGAGAAGTGATGAAATCAGGGTATCAGGATTTGCTTTCAGCTGGTGTTGTCATTACTGGTGGAGCTACTTTATTGGAAGGAATGCCAGAATTGGCTGAATTTGTTTTTGAAATGCCAGTGAAGCGAGGATTGCCGCAAAATATTGGAGGATTGAGGGATGTAGTGAATTCTCCAAAATTTGCAACAGGAGTCGGTCTTTTAAAATATGGGGCTAAGAATATGGAGAAA
>CAIYTD010000338.1 GCA_903928955.1 Oligoflexia bacterium
CAGATCTGCTTTACATGACCATGGAGAGGATCGGGAACTAGTAGCGGGCACCTGGAAAATAAATGGGATGGGTGCGTATCCTGCCGTCAAAAATAAATCCCATTTAGAGCTGATTGTGCGTTGTACACCGAGGCTGAGTGGAACCGGTAAGCCGAAGCTGATTGTTGGAACATAGTTGGAAAAGTAGTTTCCGTTGTCATTTGGATTTGCCCATAAAGAATTGGGTAAAAGCAGGAAAAGAACAACGAAAAAAAAAATCATTATTTCAGATAAATATGGTTTGTAATAATCCAAGGAATTTCCTCAGTCGCTTGTGAATTTTTATAACCCATGAAACTTTTAAGATGTATTGGGATCATCCCTATTTCAGCCCGATACGCTCCGACATCTTGAACTGTAAAATCAATGGAATTTCCAAGTGAGGATGCAACGGTGGTTTCTATTCCGTTCGAGTCGACTTTTTTCAGTCTTAAAGTGATGATGGGTTCTTGCAATGCATTTGCCCTGGGCGATTGTGAGTGGAGTTGCGGTACTTCCACGTGAATCGTTGTGATACCTGCAATGAGCGTCATAGTTGCTCCGATTTCTGCAAAAGTTGAATGAGTTTGAGAGTGAAAATCCATGCCGATGGGGGTACCTAAGCCTTCGAAAACGATCCAGCCGCGTCCTGCCAGAATTGCACTTTTTATCTCTACCAAGGTAGAGCTTTTTACTAGAAAATGATTGGTCACCCATCGAGTCAGTCGCCTATGGGAGTCGACTCTGTCCCCATCATTAGCCATGCCTGGAAAAAAATTCTGATGAGAGTCATTTCCAGCAACTCCAAAAACAGGACTTCCAGATGCAATGAGAGCGTCCCATTTTTGAGCATAGATCGGACTTACTTTAAGAAATGACATAAAGGCTAGGTCTGGTTGCTGTTTGCCGTAGGGGTTCACCCAATAAACAGTTAAATCTATTAACCCCGAAAAATAATCAAAACCAAGGAAATTAGAGCGCATGTTAGGATTAATGTTCGCGTGGAGATTGTAAATTTCTATTCCATTTACTCCAAGAGTTTTTAAGTAGCTCAAATCCCTACTTTCGGTATGAGGTATGATGACTATCGCATTTGCCAGATTTTGAAGATTGGATACTAAACTGGGATCTTGACTCTTATCTTGTTGCGTATAAAGCGATAGTCTATCTGAAGAGCTTCCAGCTAAGTGATTAGTCATTCCTATTGGCATGAGTTGATCTTCATACCCCGCCATTATTTGAATTTGATGGTAATCTGAGCAAGTCATCTTATTTCCTATAATAGATCCATTTGTATCTACTAAGGCTTCATCACCAGGAATACTCAAGAGTAATTCTGAAAACGAGGTTTCGGCCATATGACTGGGGTGGTCCGTTAAAAAAACAAAATCAATGTGGTTCGAGCAAAGAGCAGACCGTAAATCGGACAAGCAATGGCTATTTCCGGCATCACACGCATCATAAGAGAGAGGGGAGTGCAGGTGAATACTAGTTCTAACTTCCGAATAGCCTCGAATGAGAGCGAGGTCTTGAGTGGACGGAAGTGTTTTATTCCAATGATTGCCATCGCATCCTAGTGCGCTGATCAAAACCATATAGCTATAAATGAACCGCTTCATTCGAGCGATATCATCGTTACCCTCGTGATTGAAGTCAACTGGGATTGCTCTTTTTCTTGCTATTTTGAGTAAAATGTTAAAAATCTAACTACTTATGCCAGACAATCAAAGCGGAGCAAGCGTGAGCATTCAATCCGTTTCCTACCATCATCCAGGGTCAGGATTGATTCTAGATAATCTTTCACTCGAGATCCGGTCAGGGGAGTTCGTTTCTATCTTAGGGCCCTCAGGCTGCGGTAAATCTACCCTTCTGAGACTTTTAGCAGCGCTTGAGCAACCTACTCAGGGATCGATTCAATTCGGACCACAGAAATGGGTCCCCATTCGAGGATTTGTTTTTCAGGAACCTCGACTATTGCCCTGGCGAACGGTTTTAGAAAATGTAAAACTTCCTTTAGAGTTACAGGGAGAGACGACTTCAGAGAGTCATTCCAGAGCGATCCATTCTATTGAACGTGTGGGTTTAACCGATTCCATGCATCAGTTTCCCTCACAGCTTTCTGGAGGGATGAAAATGAGAGTTTCAGTCGCAAGAGCGCTTGTATTTCAGCCCTCTTTACTGTTATTAGATGAACCCTTTTCATCGCTGGATGAGTCTATACGGCATTCTCTTCAAGATGATTTACGGAGTTTATGGCAAACGCTGAAAATGACCATTGTATTTGTTACCCATTCTATTGCTGAAGCAGCCTATTTATCAGATCGAGCAATTATATTTTCTAAAGCACCGGTTCGCATTGTGAGTGATCAAGTGATTGGACTTGATAGGGTGAGGACCTCGAAAGTTCGCCATGAAAAACAGTTTTTGGATGAGGTAAAAAAAATGAGTGAGTTCTTTTTATTAAAGGACAAAGTATGAATTGGAAAGCCCTTCGATTTAAGGCTTATCCTCCCGTTCTTACTTTGATTCTTTCGACCACTGTTTTTGAAATTTTAGTTAGGAAAGGAATCATTCATGAATTTATTTTACCTGCTCCTTCTCAGGTGATTCGCGTTTTTGTGAGTGAGAGGGAAATTCTGAGTCAGGCTGCG
>CAIYTD010000339.1 GCA_903928955.1 Oligoflexia bacterium
CTGTTGCTTGCTTCAATTATTGGGGCGGTAGCGATTGCAAAGCGAAAGCTTATTGCAGGGAGGCCCTAGCACAATGCGAGTGGAACCATGGATCGTTTTGACTTTTTGCTCAGCGATTTTTTTTATAGGATTTACAGGCGTACTGATTCGAAGAAATATTCTTGTTATTCTAATGAGTATTGAATTGATGTTGAATGCAGTTAATTTGACATTTGTTACTTTCTCAAAACAGTTGAACCATCTTGGCGGGCAGATGTCCGTTTTTTTTATTATTACTGTGGCTGCAGCAGAATCTGCTGTTGGTCTTAGTCTGGTGATCGCGATGTTTAGAACACTACGTAGTGTAGATACTGACGAAATCCAGTTTTTAAGGGAGTAAATCATGCTGGCGCTGATCCCACTTTTGCCTCTCGTTGGGTTTTTTATTAATGGCACTTGGTATGCTTTTGGACAAGCACCGGTCGGACGAAAGAGAGTGAGTGCAATACTCCCAGGAGCAATTGCAACTCTATTCATTTTTTCGTCTTTTTTAATCTCTCTTGTTCTGTTCTTTAAGCTTCTGAGTATGCCAGCAGAAGGTCGGATTTTGGAGCAGACGCTTTATTCATGGATAACGGTTGGGAAATTCAATTTAGACATAGCTTTTCGAGTCGATTCCCTTTCCACTCTATTTACTCTTGTGATTACAGGCGTCGGAACTTTGATTCATATCTATTCTATTGGATATATGGCGCATGATCAGTCACCGGGGCGGTTTTTCGCCTACCTCAATTTATTTTGCTTTGCAATGTTGGTTCTGGTTTTAGGTTCATCTCTTCCCATTTTATTTTTAGGATGGGAAGGAGTGGGATTATCCAGCTATTTGCTCATTGGCTATTGGTATGAAGACGAAGAAAAAGCAAAAGCTGGAAAAAAAGCTTTTATTGTCAATCGAGTGGGAGATTTTGGCTTTCTGTTAGGGATGTTTTTAATTTTTAATGCCTTTGGAACACTTGATTTTGAGGCTTTGAGATTGATTTTAGGACATGGCTTGCCAGCTGGAATAGAGTTAGCAACAGTTACAGCAATTTGTTTGTTTTTATTTCTTGGCTGTATGGGCAAATCAGCTCAAATTCCTCTTTACATTTGGTTACCAGATGCGATGGCAGGCCCTACTCCCGTTTCGGCACTGATTCACGCCGCTACAATGGTGACTTCTGGAATTTATCTCGTTTCCCGACTTAATTTTTTCTACAGTATCTCTCCTAGTGCAATGTGCGTAGTAGCTTCAGTGGGAGCATTTACTGCATTTTTTGCTGCTACGATTGCAATCACTCAACGGGATATTAAAAAAATACTGGCTTATTCGACAGTCTCTCAGCTTGGGTATATGTTTTTGGCCTGCGGCGTCGGGGCTTACTCGGCTGGGGTTTTTCATGTGATTACCCATGCATTTTTTAAGGCGTTGCTTTTTTTGGGTGCAGGTAGCGTGATTCACGGAATGCATGAAGAGCAGGACATCCTGAAAATGGGTGGGCTTCACTCTAAAATGCCCAAGACTTTTTTAACATTTGCTGTCGGTTGGCTCGCTATTTGCGGAATTCCTCCCTTTTCTGGATTTTTTTCAAAGGATGAAATTCTTTGGCAATCCTTTCATTCTCCCCATGGTTCAGTGGTTTTCTGGGGCCTTGGAGCAGCAACTGCAGTCATGACCGCTTTTTACATGACTCGCTTGTTCACTTTAACTTTTTTAGGCACACCTCGATTTAAAGAAAAATCGCATGCAACTGGAGATCATCATACTCACGATTCAGAAGGTGTGCATGAGTCACCTGGGATGATGGTGTTTTCGCTTCAAGTTCTTGCTCTTTTCAGTGCAATAGGTGGATTCATAGGGATTCCTCATTTCAGTTGGATTGAGCATTGGCTAGAGCCTGTTATTCCCAATCATGAACCTCTAGAGGCTGCTCTTGGCGGCGGAATGGAGTGGGTTTTGATGGCAATCAGTATTGCTGGAGCAGTTTTAGGAATCGGATTTGCTTGGAAGAGCTATCAAAATCTTTCAAAAATGGAAGCACTTAAAAATCAGTTTTCTTTTATGCATCGATTATTGGAAAACAAATGGTACGTAGATGAAATCGTTGAGGTCTTAATTGTTCGTCCCATTCAAAAGCTTTCTAACCTTCTTTGGAAGTCTTTTGATATTGCATTAATTGACCGATTTGTTTTGAGTTTTGGCAGAATTTCGACATGGACTGGTCAGACTATCCGAGTCATTCAAACTGGGTCGATTCAAGTTTATGCCTTTACTCTTGTATTGGGAATTGTTGTTGTCATGGGGTATCTCGCTTATGGTTGGATTTGATTCAAATTTATTATCTTTGATGGTATTTTTTCCTTTGCTTTGGGCGACGCTCGGGCTTTTGATTCCTTCTCAGCAGAAGGCGGGGCAGTCTGTTTTGAAGGTTTGGGCACTTGTAGGGTCTCTCATTACCTTTGGGGTATCGCTTATTGTCTATTCCTCCTTCGCGCCTCAAGGGATGGATTTTCAATTGCTTGAGAGTTATGAATGGGTGCCCAGTATCGGAATTTATTATTCCTTGGGAATAGATGGGATTAGTTTATGGCTAATTCTTTTAACAACTTTTTTGATGCCTATTGTAATATTAAGTTCTTTTCAGTCGGTTGAAACTCGATATCGAGGTTTTTACTTTTTTCTACTTTCTCTTGAGACAGCTATATTAGGTGCTTTTACTTCTTTAGATATTTTCTTATTCTACGTGTTCTGGGAAGCGATGTTAATTCCTATGTATTTTTTGATAGGAATTTGGGGAGGAAAAGACCGTGTCTACGCTGCTACAAAATTTTTCCTTTACACATTAGTTGGATCTTTATTGATGCTTGTTGCTATTTTTTATCTCTCCTATCAACATCAAATTCAATTTGGATCTTATTCTACTTTAATTACTGAGCTTTATAAGGTCCAGTTAGCAACTGGAGGATTTACTAATCCACAAAATATTTTGTTTTTAGCTTTTGCCTTAGCATTTGCTATTAAAGTTCCACTTTTTCCATTGCATACCTGGCTGCCTGATGCGCATGTACAGGCTCCGACTGCGGGAAGTGTGATCTTAGCGGCAGTTCTTTTGAAAATGGGGGGGTACGGATTTATTCGTTTTGCTTTTCCTTTATTTCCCCAATCCGTTGCTTATTTTCAGCATATTTTTATGATTCTAGGAGCTATTGCGATCGTTTATGGAGCATGCATAGCAATAGTTCAGCCTGATATTAAAAAACTTGTTGCATATTCCTCGGTGAGTCATATGGGGTATGTTGTACTTGGGTTATTTTCTTTAAATGATATTGCAATTACTGGCTCGTTCTATCAAATGTTAAGTCATGGCATTTCTACGGGTGCCTTGTTTCTTTTAGTTGGAATGATTTATGAGAGGCGCCATACTCGCGAAATTTCAGCTTTTGGGGGACTTACTCGAGTCATGCCTTTATTTGCAATAGCATTTATGATTGTTACTTTTTCATCTATTGCTCTTCCAGGAACGAATGGATTTATTGGAGAGTTTCTGATTCTCTTAGGAGCTTGGAAAGTGAGCCCAGTATTAACTGCTGTATCCACACTCGGTGTTATTTTTGGAGCCGTTTATATGCTTTGGATGTTCCAGCGAGTGATGTTTGGACCGATGAAGCATAAAGAAAATGAAGAATTGAAGGATTTAACTTTCAGAGAATTTGCAGTATTGACTCCTCTCATTATTGCTATTTTTGTGATGGGTATCTGTCCGAACTTCTTTTTAGAAAAAATGGAGCCCTCCATTCAGCGATTTATTGCAAAGAGTACTGCTGGTTTAGTTATTCAGAAAAATTCTGTAACATCCTATGCTGCTAGTACCAGAAGTGAGTAAAGGAAAACAAAATGGGTGATCTCAAAACAATTCGTCCTGAATTATTAACATTTTCTCAGGAGCAGATTCAAGTTCTTTTGCCCTATTTCTATGTGTTTGCTGGAACTGTAGTTGCAGTCTTGGCAAGTGTGGTTAAATCGATTAATCCTAAATGGCTTGTTTTTTTAATCTCTATTTTAACCTGTATTGCTGGGATTTGTTCTGCCTGGAATTTTTTAGATCAACCTTCAGTTTTACTGTTTAATGGAATGATGGTGGTAGATTCCTATTCCAATTTTTTCAATATTGTTTTTCTTGGGTCGGCGCTTATTACTTTGCTTGCCTCCTTTAGATACTTGGATAAGGAAAAACTACAGTATCCAGAGTATTATGTTTTAATTTTATTTTCTGCTTTAGGGATGATGCTCATGGCTTCATCTTTAGACTTAATTGTAATTTTTATAGCTTTAGAATTAATGTCGCTTGCTGTTTATGTACTTGTCGGCTTCAGAAGGGCTGATAGGAGGTCGAATGAAGCGGCAATGAAGTACTTTATACTTGGCTCTGTTGCATCTGCAGTATTTCTCTATGGAACTGCTCTTCTCTATGGTTCTACTGGGCATATTGGAATGAGAGAAATAGGATCATTTGCTCATGCTCATCCAGCAAGTGTGACTCCTATTTTTATCCTTGGAGCGGGTTTTGTGTTATTTGGCTTTCTGTTTAAAGTTGCGTCTGTGCCCTTTCATATGTGGATGCCTGACGTCTATGAGGGTGCTCCGGTTCCTGTTACTGGATTTATGACTACAGGGTTGAAAGCAGCTGCTTTCGCTACTTTTATTCGTGTTTTTATCTCTCTTTATGGAAGTCCTATTTCTTTGTTTTTGGAAGGGCATATTCATAATATACTTTGGGTAAGTGCCGTTTTAACAATGGTAGTAGGCAATTTTGTTGCACTTACTCAAACTAATTTAAAAAGAATGCTTGCTTATTCCTCCATCGCTCATTCTGGATACCTCCTGATCGGGGTATTGTCAGGATCCAGGAGCGACCTCGGTTTTACACCAGGGGTATTTTATATAGTTGCCTATGCTGCAATGAATCTCGGTGCTTTCGTTATTTTAACTTTACTGTCGGGGCGAGAAGATTCTGGTTTAAATCTTCATGATTTATCAGGAATTTCCAGAAGGCAGCCATGGCTTGCCTTTTCTATGTCAGTATTTCTGTTTTCAATGGCAGGAATTCCTCCTACAGCTGGGTTTGTTGCTAAGTACATGTTATTTTACTCGGCTATTCAGGCGAATGAACTTGTATTAGTATTGATTGCTGTCCTTTGTAGCGCAGTTTCGGTGTATTATTATTTGAGAGTCTTAGTTTATATGTATATGCGTGATCCGGTGGGAAGTCCGCCAGCATCGCGAGTATCCATGTGGTCAGGTCTTGCGGTGGCAGCCATGGTAGCGATAACCTTGGAAATGGGAATTTTGCCTGCGCAAATGCTGAGTCTTGCTAAAAAAGTCCTGACTCAATTGTAAAACTGAAGCTCAAATGATTGCCACCATGGAGGGATGGCAAACATGGAGAAACCGAAGTTTGGAAGTGTTCAGTATTATAAGATAAAATTAGTTTCGGGGCGTATTTTAGGTCCTTTGGATCTGAAACGAGTACGTCTTTTGGTATCCAGGAATCGAATCATTGGGACAGAAACTGCACGAGAATATCCACAAGGTGAGTGGATTGACATTAATCAAATTTCAGCCATTGCGAATCTCCTTCTAGAGAAGTCGTTTCAGGGGATAAAAGGTTCCAAAAAAAATCCAGATGCATTACTTTTAAAAGATCGCAATTCCTTAGGATCCACAGCTGTATTGCCAGGTGCTGATCAAATTCTGGAGGCAAAGGAATTAGTCGTATTGCCTGAAGTTGCAAGCGATCCAGAAGAAGATAAAACGAAAATAATCGTAGAATCTTCTGAGGCGCCATTGGACGACAAAACACGGATTGAGTCGCTTGAAAATTCTGTTTATTTAGTAGACAATTTTATTGAAAAATTGGAAACAAATAAAGTTTCCGATCAGAATACTGTTTTATTTCAAAGGTCTGCCTCTCAGACTGGTGAGTCTGCAAAAAGAAAAAATAAATTTAAAGAGCTATTCAAGGTGATCGGTTTGGGATTGAGTTTGGGTGCTTTTGGGTATGATTCTTTTCTTTCAGAACCAGTAAAACCTCCAATTATTCGGGCCGGACCAGTTCACCCGCAGCTACCTTCTTATATTCAGGGACAGTCGGATCCTAAGAAAAGTATGGAAATCTATAATGAGGCATTAAAAAAGGACTATTTAGCTGATACAGTGACTGGATATCGAGCTGCTGCTGAAAAATTTAGAAAATCTGCATCTTGGGATATTACAAATGTAAAAGCTTTAGCATTACTTGCTTCTAGTTATCTCAATTTAATTGACTCTTCTAATAAAGATGAAAATTATTTTTCAGTAATGAAGCAACTCATTGATATGTCTAGAGCAAAAGCAGTCGACCTTCCAGAAACAGTTATAGCAGATGTAGAGTTTTATTTAGTAGTGAATAAAGCTGAAGCAGCACAAAATCGAATTGTAGAATACACTAAATCCCATCAAAATTTTGGTCTCGAAATGTTTTATTATTTAGCGCTCGCTTTTTTTGAACGCGGGGATACGGTAAATGCCGCTAGATATCTAGGACAATTTCCTGATAATAAGGTTTTTAGCGCTAAAATATTTTGTTTGCGAGGAGCAGTTGCTGAAAAGCTTAAAGATTATGAATCAGCCATGCTGGAGTATAAAAAGGCAGTACAATTTAATCCACAACATTCCAAGTCCCATTTGAGAATAGCGTTTTTGCTTAATAAAAAGGGAGCAATTAAGGAATCCTCCGCTGATCTCGAATTTTTAATCAATCACGTCAATGACCTTGCGCCTCATGATTTAGGATTAGCCTATTATCTCCATGCTCAGTTAGCCGAACTATTTCGGAATTGGAGCTTGGCACTGGGAGATGTTGAGAGAGCCGTCAAGTTGGATCCGGATAATCATGATTATTTATTAGAGCTCTATACTCTGAGAGCTAAACAGGGAGAGTCTCTCAAGACAGCACAAAAGCTGGCTCGCATGTACTATTTTCTGGGGGAAGGAGAAAAGCTCGTTCAAATAGGAAAATATCAGGAATCTTTAGTCCCATTTCTTCAGGCGAGGCAAGAAAACGATCTCTCTCCCCTTCCTCTAGTAAAAATGGGGGACATGTTTAGTAATCTACATGACGTTGAAAACGCAAAAGAGAATTATAAGTTAGCTGCAATTCGAGCTCCAGATAGTATCCAGGTATGGTCAAAGTATATTAAAACTCTGATCCAAAGTTATGAATGGGATGAAGCAAAATTGGCGATGGATAAGTTTCGGAAGTTTCCTGTCAGTCAAAGTTCCATTGATAAAGCTGCTGCTGATATGTATGAAAAGCAAGGCCGCCACGTGGAAGCTCAAACTTACTATAGAAAAGCAATGGGACGAGAGACTATTGATCCAGAGGTTTATATTGCATATGCAAAAAGCCTCATGTCGAGCAAGAATTTTAAGGATGCACCTTTCTTTTTTGCTCTTGCATTGCGTTTTGATCCTCTCAATGTAGATGCTATTATTAATACAGCAAAATGTATTTCTGAGACAGAATCCATTGATCGTGCAATTAGTAAGTTGCAAGACGAGCTTCAAAAAAACGAAAATAATCGCGCTGAATATCTCGCTGCGATTGCTGAATTTGAGATCCAAAAAGGAGCATGGGATTTGGCTAAACAAAACGTCGAGCAGGCAATGTTAGCAAATCCAGATTATGCCTACTCTTGGAAGCTGCAGGCGCAGATTTATATGAATCGTGAAGGCTTGGATAAAAAAGCTTTAGATAATGCTCTGCTTTCATATAAGTCATATTCTGAAAGAAATATTTCAGATCCATCTGGTTATTTAGAGAGATATAAAATATTTATAAAAAAAACCGAATTTGAAAAATCAAAAGAAGAACTTAATAAAATTTATACAATTTATCCAAAATATCCAAATTTACATTATTATTTAGGAGCGTTGTATTCGATTCAAGGTAATCATAAGGTAGCAGCAGATGAATTTAAATTAGAATTAAATAATAATCCTAATAATCCTCAAACTTTATTGGCTTATGGAAAAGAGCTCCTCGAAAATGATTATGTCGATAGTGCTTTAACCCAGTTCACTCAAGCAATGCAGTTTGCTCCTAGATCTGCTGATGCAAAACACTATGCCGCATGGGCCAGCTATCGACTCAAAAGGTATCAGGCAGCTGTCGCGCTCATGCGTGCAGCGATAGTAATGGATGCGGCTAATCCACTGTTGCATAAGCGGATGGGAATGATTTATCGAGATATGGGGGACCCGGCAGGGGCTTGTGCATCGTTTAGAAAGTACCTTGAAATGGAGCCTGATGCCGCAGATAAATCGGAGTTTCAGAATTGTTTCTAATTCCGTGGTCAGTTGCAATTGGTTGTCAGTCAGTGTAAAGGTAACTCAATCGGAGAGATGGCTGAGTGGTCGAAAGCGTCGGTTTTGAAAACCGATGTGGGGGTAACCCCACCGGGGGTTCGAATCCCTCTCTCTCCGCCATTCTAAATGTCATGTTTTAATTTATTTCATACTTAGAAATTAAATAATTAAATCTAAAACTAGCTGATTTACAAGGAATTCTTATAAAAAAAGATTTATAAAGTCAAGTAATGGCCCCAATCAAGTATCAGTTAATTTTCTAAAAATTCGAATAGGGATAGAAGCGCCGTTTGCAGCGGTTGGGCCTTCTCTATTACCAGATCGAAGAGTGTTGTCATCCGGGATCTGAGAAGACTTAGGTTTCTTCGAGGACGATTCGACTTGACCTTGAGCAGAACTCAGTGGGGTTCTTTTCAATAATCTCTCTTTGCAAGAGGAATTGAAAGAAGCTCGACACCGCTGATAGTTTTCGATTGATCTAAATTCTCTAGCCCGCAAATCCCTACCTTTAGGGGGTGCCCCGATTATTTGGTTTTAGTTTCTTATCTACAGTCATCAGGTCGGGCTAAAACCCGAAGCCGGTATTGACGGGTGCTGACGAGCTGATCACGGAATTATCTCCTAACTGGCCAGTGGAATTGTCGCCCGTACATTGGATCCTACCGTTAATGAGGATGCAAGTAAACCCGTTACCCATTGCGATATGAGTAACCGTTTCATTAGAGGTAAGCATCGGCGTGGCAAAGGGGAAAAAATCAACTAAAACATTGCCAACAGGGCGTAGATTGCTGCCGGTTCCTAATTGACCTGTTGAGCTTCGTCCCCAACAGTATGGGCTGCCATTGACATTGGCACAGAAGTTGTTTGCGATTCCTGATATCTGTGTGATACTCCCAGGGCCTGCCGTGAGCGCAGTGTTAGTAGTTGAGCATGAGGAGTACACCGGTACAATCCAGTTATTTGGATAGGCTGGGCTGGAAGTAGTAGTGGTTGCAACCGAGTTGGTAGTAGTGCAATTACCGAGCTGACCCCAGAAATTATATCCCCAACATTCAACACTATCGGCGGTAGCATTACGAACGATGGCACAGGTAGAACTGCCTGTCGTAGCAATTCCAGTAGCAGTAGCAGTGGAGTTAAGTAACGTCACAGCAATGGGGATTTCAGAGAACGAGCTCACAACAGTTGTTACATTCCCGAGTTGATTACTATCGCTACTTCCCCAGCAGTAAACTTTTCCGCCTTTGATTCCACAGGTGGCCTTAGATCCGGCCGATATGGCTGTGTATCCAGACGTGACCAGGTCACTCGGAGTGCTAAACAATTTTGCTGCATCTACATTTTGGGCATTGTAGAGGGGGTTTCCCGGTGCCCCTACTTTGCCGAATTCGTTGTTACCCCAGCATTTTACGTTTCCTGTTGCACTGATAATCGCACAGGCATGGTTGTCTCCTGCAGCAATAGCCTGGGCCGAGCCGTTTAAATCTACAACTGTGGAGGGAGAGAGTTTGGCAACAAGGGTTCCATCTCCTAACTGACCACTCGAGTTATCACCCCAGCAAGTCACATTGCTGGTGTTATTGAGGGAATCGGTGACAGAGCTTGCGAGAAGGGCACAGGTAAAGTTGCTTCCTCCTTCTACGGCGATGGCATTATTGCCTTTACCAAATCCAGTGACGGGTGTGGGGAGGAGAGCAGGGCCGGTTTTAGTGCCGGTTCCGAGTTGGCCACTGGTATTGGCTCCCCAGCACAAGACATCCCCTTTTACGATCGCACAAGCGTGTTGAGTGCCCGCGCCCAAACGGGTGACCCCTGAATTGGAGGAGTAGGTGAACGCGTTATTGAGTGCGACGGTTTGAGTGTCTGGATTAGTGAGTACGAGATTGGCTGGGCCTGGATAATTGGGAGGTGCGATACAAGTAATGGATGTGGCGGTGCCGGTGAGGATCGGGCAATCCACTCCATCCAGAGTTACGCTGGGACACGAAGGGCCTCCGGGACAATTGCTTGCCGCAAAATGGGTTCCAGTGATCACAATCTGTGTTCCTGAGTTCCCACTTGTAGGTGAAATCAAAGTCAGTGTGGGAGAATTAGTATAGGTAAAAGCGGATGCCAATGTTGCCATGCTTGGACCGGGATTAGTTACGGTTACGCTTGCAGGGGAACTTACGCCTGTGGGTACAATACAGGCAATTAAAAATGGATCGATTAAGGTAGCAGGGCAGTTCACTCCAGAGAGGTCGACCTGGGTTTGAGTTGAGAAATTATTTCCACTGAGATACAAAGTGATGCCTGCTCCTCCAGAGACGGGAGAAATACTTTCTAGGGTCAGTACTGAAGAGCTAGAAGGTCCAGAAGTAGAGCTAGAAATTAAAGCAACAGGCTGGTTCCCTGGTGTGAGTTGGGGAGGCGAAGTAAAAGTGGCAATATTAGAAACCGTAGCAAGATATTGGGCTGTTGCGTGACTTCCATTGCTGTCCACTAGCTTCAGGGAGACAGTGTAATTTCCAGTCTTAGAATAAATATGATTGACTATGGCTCCCGCAGTGTCGGGCGTTCCATCCCCAAAATTCCAGGTATAAGAAATAATGGTTCCATCAGGATCGATCGATTGGGTTCCGCTGAATTCAAAGGCATTGGAAGAGGAGCCTACAGTAATGACAGCAGTAGGTGGAATCAAGTTGGATGAATAATTGAAAGTAATTGGCAGATGGAGGGTACCACTCGAAAAAGTAAAAGGAAGAGTAAAGTCTTGATTTGAAACATAGGGTGCAGTGGCATTGGATGCAACTTCAATGATACTGTAGCTTTTGACCGTCAAGGGTATGCCTTGTGTAGGTGTTAAATTTAGATCATAAGTAGCAGGCCCCGCGGTCGATGGTAAAAGATCTGTTAAATCCATATAAAAAGTCTCATCGACGGCAGTCGTTGTTCCGTCAAAGGCAAAGCTGCCTCGATCGGCAGCAAAAATTGCCATATCTAGGAGTTTTGAAAATCCTATTGGATCAAAATAGGAAGGAGGGGTGACGCTCGTCGTGCTGACTCTGCCTACTGAAACGTTAAAACTGTTTCGAGCGGCGGACTTTAATGTAAACTTTGCCATCAGTTTTGGAGTATAGTGGAGGCGAGCAATTAATAATGTCGGATCTCCAGTGATGATGCTGCCGCCTCGAGCAGGGTTAAAAATGGTACCTGATACAGTGGACGCTGCATTGAGCGCATCGTAAGCAACCCATATAAAGCCGTTGTTTCCGTAAGTGGTGCTCCATTGGTTTGCTATTTTTAAAGCCCCGAGTTCTCCTGCATCCACGATACCATTGCCGTTGATATCAATCCACACACGATCATCATAACCTACAATGGTCAGGCCATGGCCCCCGAGATTAGCACTGTCCATATAAGTGGCCGCTTCTTGCCCTGCGTAGGGATTGCTAGCAGCAGCTGGATTGCTGGAGATCTTTTTTGTGTGCCAGGACAAAAAATCTGTAGAGAAGCTTAGAACGTGACCGTTTGCTAAAATTTGTTTGACTGGATCGAGATCAGCGCTCGCGCTGGATTTGAGTTTAAATGTTTGCGAGCTACCTAAGCGGTTATAAATTGCGGACTGCCAGAGGGAGGGACTAATATTCCATTTAAAGGGGGTGCTGGTTCCAGGCGATCCTCCGATATCCATTGGAGTACTAGTGGGTAGGGCTCCGACATTTTGCAAAAATGGAAGTATATTAGCCATAACGGAATAGCTATCAGACCCACCAGGTGCTAAAAGAGAGTAGGTCCACATGGCAGAAAATATGGTCTTAGTATTAGGAAGTTTGTTGTTACATCCATTTACTAAACAAGTTTCATGGCTTAATGCATAATAGACTACTGCCCAATAATCGCAATTGCTCCATCCTCCTTGATCTCCTATCGGAGGAAACGCAGGAAGAGTGCTGTTGTCGACGCTCGAAGGCAATACAATCGGTCCATTAATAGCGGCAGGGCTCGCGGAGGCTGCATTTTTTGATGAAGATGAAGCTGAAGATGAAGATGAAGGTAAACCTTTGATTTGACAGGAAGTAAAAATCATTCCTAATAATAGATAACTCATTGTTGAAAATTTATTTTTTCTATTATTTATATAAATTAAGTTCATCATATTTAAATTCTA
>CAIYTD010000340.1 GCA_903928955.1 Oligoflexia bacterium
CCTTTTTTGAGAAAT
Source organism: Oligoflexia bacterium (assembly GCA_903928955.1). Classification (GTDB taxonomy): domain Bacteria; phylum Bdellovibrionota; class UBA1018; order UBA1018; family UBA1018; genus CAIYTD01. The sequence continues at coordinate 16 of CAIYTD010000340.1, forward strand.
TACGAAGGATACATTAATTATGAAGTCGATGAATGCAGAGATTAAAAAAGTCGTTAATCGGGTAAAAGAAGCTCAAAATCAGCTTCAAAGTTTAATTAAAGGTCAGGACTGGGTCGAAGAAGCACGTAAATACGCAGAGCGTCAAGGCAAAGAAGTGAAAAAACTTTTTGCGCCTGATGTTGAAAAAATGAAAAGTTTTCTAGAAAGAGAACGCAAAGAATTAGAGCGTTTTCAAAAGCAAATTCCAGGTGAAGTAAAAAAACTTAAAAAATTTTTAAATATGCAAAAAAAGGAATTCGAAAAACTTCTCGTCAGTGTTCGAAAAATGAATCCGAGTGGAAAGGCCTCCTTAGCTAGCCGTCGAAAAGCAAAGAGCAAAAAATCTCCAAGTACAGCTCCTAAGAAAAAAGTCGTACCTTCCGCATCAGGGGCAGCTTCTTCAGGAAATTCTTCAACGGTCTCCTAAGTCTTCTCATCCTTCAGGGGGTATTCGCTCGATTTTAGGAAGGAGCGTCTACTCCCCTTTTTATAAAGGTCATTAAATCCGATCTTGACACTTTTCGGCTACTCCGGTATTTCATGACCTTATAGGAGGTTCTTCAGAACCAAACGTAGAATGGCATTTATACCCTCAAGTCCTTCAAGTCCCTCAAATCCTTCCGGTCCATCCGGCCCATCATTTCCACGTCCAAGATTTCCGCGTGGTCCTGTTCCAAACCAAAATAAAGATGAACATCGATTGAATGAAAGAATTCGAGTTCCACAAGTTCGCTTGATTGACGAAATAGGCAATCAAGTAGGTGTTGTTCCTACCTTTGAAGCGCTTCAAATGGCTCGAGAGCGTGGCTTGGATTTGATGGAGGTTTCGCCTAATGCACAGCCTCCTGTTTGTAAAATCTGTGATTACGGAAAATTTAAATACGAAAAAAAGAAAAAAGAACAATCTGCGAAGAAAAAGCAGACTGTAATTAAAGTTAAAGAAATTCAACTTCGTCCACAGACAGAAGAACATGACTTAGAGTATAAGTTTAAAAACGTTCGACAATTTCTTGAAGATGGTGATAAGGCAAAAATCACTATTATGTTTCGTGGTCGAGAGATTACCTATGTAGATCAAGGCTTTAAGATTATGAAGCAATTAGTTGATCTCGTCAAAGATATTGCGAATGTAGAGGCACCCCCTAAAATTGAGGGTAAAAAGTTAATCATGGTGCTTGCTCCGGGAAGTCAGAAAAAATCTTCCGGCACTGGACCAGGTTCAGGAACTATTGTTACTAGTCCTTCCATTGCAAAGCCAGTTGTGAAGATAGCTATTCCAATTCCATTAGAAGTCGCAGCTGTGCAAAAGCCTTCTGGTAAGTCTGAATAGGCAAAAAATGACTACATGAGATAAAATTCCTCTCATTATTTTGGTGTGATTCTTTAAATTTATTTAAAAGCCGAATGCCTAGCTTTAAAAGCTGTTGCTCACTCTTCATTATCAAAGATAGAATAAGAAAAAGGGGGGCACTCGATGAATCGTTTTGATGTCGAGCAGTTGAGAGAGCAAATTTTATTGTCTGGTGATTTAGATCAAACACGTCCTTTCGATGTTTCAGTTGACCCAGCAGCCCTAGGATCTCAGCTAGAATTAAAATCTGAAAAAATGATCTCTATTCCGCTCACCAAAATTCAGGCGTTGTTGGATCAAGTTTTCATACCAGGGAGCACGATTTCTTTAGAGATTGTTCGAAAGGCCATTATTTGGCTTATTCAGATTCCTATTCGAGGACTTTTTGATCGCTTAGAGAGCCTGTCTCAATCCGTTGCTAGTCAGGCTGGATGTGGAGTAAAAATAATACGCACTGGCGATGATCTCAAAATCGACTGTCGTCTCGTTGATTTTCTCTTTAATAGTTTTCGCCCTATGGTCTGTCATTCTTTTGTCGAGTTAGAAAAGCCCTCATTAGAAGTCGATTTGAGATTTTCAGCTCAGCTTTTGGAAGATCAGTCCATTTTGATTGAAATCTCTCATCAGAGCAGTGGCAAAGAAATCGATTTACGCGATCTACAGAGGCTAGTTGAACGCGAATGGATGGGTAAAGTATGGTCTGTTTTTCACCCGACAAAAGGTACAACTCTCTCCATTTGTATCCCTCAATCAGGCATACAATTAGCTCCGGTACGTAGTTTAGGGTATTTTTCATCTCCTGAAAAGGAGAGAGAGGTGAGTCAGTCTCTCCGTGTATTATTAGGCAATATTCCAGATTTGAGACAGCTTCCTTTAGATCAGCCGCTTTTAGTGGATCCCCAAGGCCTTGAATATTTAAAAAATTTTATTGGGCATTCTCCTTCTCATCAGCGCTTTCTTGTTGTAGGCGATTTAAAGCCGAATCAAATTGCATCTACTGTGTTAGGTCAAGAAGGTGCTAGACAATATATTTCCTATAAAAACAGTTGGTCGAGCTCTTATTTTAAGGCTACTTTAAAGAAGATGAGCGGTCATTTTGTTTGGGGTTTAGAAGCTTATCTTTCTCCTAACACTAGAATCCAATCCGTACTGATAAAAAAAAATTCAGATAAAATAAATGTACTGCGAGATTTAACCGTATTTGTAGATCGCCTTAAAAGTTTTTCATCTTTGGGTGATATTGTTTCAACTATAGCGGATGAACTGGTAAGTAATGCTGTTTTTGGAGCGCCAAGAGATGGACTTGGAAGAAGTAAATATAGCCATTTAAATAAAACTTCAGAACTTATACTTAAGCCACATGAAATAATAAAAATACGATATGCATCAGACAGAAAGTTTATAGGAGTTTCTGTGAGTGATTCCTTTGGAGCGCTGACTTGGGATAGTGTTGCTGCGTCGATTCAGAAGGGCTATTGCATGGATATAAATACTGCTTATGAGCAAATTGCAGGTATTGGGACTGGTTTTTTTAGAATTTTTGATCGAAGTCATTGTTTAATTATTAACTCTAGGCCTGGCAATCAAACTGAAGTTATTGTTTTGTTGTCTTTAGATTTAACAGTTCAAAAATATCTCGAGGAAGGAAAGTGTTTTAGTTTTTTCTCTATTTA
>CAIYTD010000341.1 GCA_903928955.1 Oligoflexia bacterium
AAAAGTGGATAATGTATATGAGAATTGCTTAGAGTTAACGAACCATTGGAACCAAATGAGGTCAGCAGGGCGCCGTCGCTGTTAAAAGCAGTTATAGTTGAATCGATGACTGAGTACAAAGTGTCTTGGTTAATGGTAAAAAAATATTCGCCCGACAAAGTTCCTGAACTGGCAAAGTTCGGGTCACGAACTCCCAAACTATTTAGCTTTATTGTGAAGTAATTGGCATCATAATTTCCAGAACAAATCAATGGTTGTGACGAACCACTAACTATATAAGAACCCGATCGGGTCATAAAAACCCTAAAGAAGCCCGTCTCATCACCTAGTGACATCCTGTAAGTTCCATTTGTGCCAAAAGATGCATCTAGAGTTCCGTCTGATTTATATCGATAAAGCACTGCTTCACTTTTCCCACCCGAACAAGGATTGGCACTTGAATCAACTGATCCGAAAACTAGAAAATTTCCATGATCATCTCTTGTTACATCTACTCTTGGATTTGTACCAGGAAAAATCAATTGCTTGGTGGTGCTAATTGACAGGACTGAGGAGTCTGCTACCGAGACTGCCACATTTGAAAGTGTTAAAACTGCAATAATTCCAGCGAGCATTACTCGGCCGGCAATTCGCATGGTAGAAATTAGCAGTGCATCCAGTAATCCACAATGTCTACTCAGGAATGACCGATGGGGCTAGATGAAGGCGTCTCCTATTAAAAATGATAATGTCTCAGAGGAGAGTTAAATTTTCGCCCTTGAGTCCTAAATTAATCCCCTGTAGAGCAAACGCCTGGGTGAGACCGGTGGGCCGCATGTATGGGCTGGGAACCAGTCCAAAATAATGCCTAATGCTTACATTTCATTGAACGTGTCAGAGCCATGCGCAACACTTCAGTCATGGGAGACGTCAAGAAGTCGTTAGCGCAAACGCACCCTGCGCTCGCAAAAGAGGCCTACGGTTGGGATCCTAGTACGGTCTCTAGAGGTTCCGATAAAAAGAGAATGTGGAAATGTGCCTTAGGCCATCTCTGGGAGGCAAGCATAAGCAGCAGAGTGCGCGGCCGTGGTTGTGCCGTGTGTAGAGGACTAAAAATTCAAATAGGGTTCAACGATCTTGCTTCCAAGAACCCGATGCTTGCAAAAGAAGCTTTGGGTTGGGATCCTCAAACGGTCACAGCAGGTGCCCAGCAGAAAAAACTCTGGCGTTGCACATCGGGGCATGAGTGGAGCGCTACGGTCGCAAGTCGCAATGCGGGAAATGGTTGTCCAATTTGCGCAGGGCAGCAGATTCTTAAGGGATTCAATGACCTTGCGTTTATAAACCCAGGATTGGCACTTGAGGCAGTCGGATGGGATCCAGCAACTGTCGCACCAAACTCAAATTTAAAAAAACTATGGCGTTGTAAGTTAAATCATGAGTGGAAAGCAACGATTGCTAGTCGAAACACCGGCGGCGGCTGTCCTGTGTGTGCGAATAAAAAGGTCATAAGAGGCTTTAATGACCTTTTAACTATCGCTCCCGAAATCGCTGTCGAGGCTTTCGGCTGGGATCCAACAACAGTCA
>CAIYTD010000342.1 GCA_903928955.1 Oligoflexia bacterium
ATCAACTATCTCGTTAACGGCACCTATAGCCTGAACAACCGCACTGGCGGGGGCTATCGCATCCGCGGCTATAGAGGCCACGCCTAAAACTTCTTTTAAATCATTTAAGATTTTTGAAATAAAATTACTTCTAGTAATCCCCATTGCAGATAATGCGCAATCGCCGTCGCCAACGATGCCTATTTTTTCAAATCTATTTTGATGAAAAAAATGAGTTCTCATATCTCGAGGTAAGGTGTTTAAGTTTTCTTCACTGATTCTATAGTGCTGAGATGGAATGAATACTGGCTTCTCTTCTCTACAAAGTGAGCTCCGCTTTCTGGGCGTTAATTCTTTTCTGACTTCCTCTAATTGATCAGAAATAGATTCTATTCCTTTGCGTTCAACAGGGAGGTATTCAATTAGTTTCGCAGTATAGTGATCAATAAATTGTTCGTAATGCATAGATTCTAAAGAAAAAGCGACGTCTTTGAAGAGGGGATGCTTTTTCAGAGATGCAGCATAAGCTGAGGCCCAATGTCCATAATGCTCTTTTGACAGGCTCTTGGAATAATTCTCTAGGGCTTGGATGAGGGGTGTATTGGATGGATCACTTTTTTTAAAAAGCTCGAGGTAGGCGCTGATTAGTTGATGCTGATCTATTGGATTTTCTTTCGCAATCCTTTCAAGAGCGATACGTTCTGACTGGATCTCTTTATTTTGTTGGACTGACGGGAATTCTAGCCAAGTTTGTAGTGCAGTGCGATATTTTCCCCAGATCACTTCTGGAGTGGCTGCAGAGGCAGTTGGGGGAAGAAAGAAGCTGAAAAGTACCAGGACGATCCAATGACGGAGCATTCTTTCATTGTAATGGAGGGAGTGAATTTAGCTAGTACTTTGCTATTAAAAAGACACTAGGACCGAAAAGGTCGTTGCAAAAGCTTTTTAAATGGGTTAAACAAGCGCATCTTCTTAGAACCTCATCTATTGTGTAGTTAATCTTTTTGTTTCTGAACAGGTGTGGTTTTTCATGAAAAATTATCTTTTTGGGTTTCTTTTATTTTTCTTTCTGAGCGCTTTTGCCTTTGCTCAAGATGATAGTCATGTGGGTGAAATGAGATATTCGATTCTGACTCGGGAGCAATTCCGAAGTCTCTATGGCCCGGAATGGGATCTCATGCAAGGGCAAGAATTGGATGAGAGCTCTGAGCTCTTATCCCTCTGGGGAAAGGGAAATATCCCGGATGCTCGTGGAGTTTTCTTAAGGTGTTCCAATTCTGGGCGAGATGTAAATACTGGGGATCCCCAGGGAGATGCGGAGTTGGGTTCTTATCAGGCAGATCAGTTTAAACACCATGGTCATCCAGTCAGTCTTCCAGGTAATCATCTTATTAGTGCTCCCAGAGCCCGTTGCGAGTTGCAGTCTGGCTTAGCTGCTGGAGGGATGTTTGACGACTGCGCTCAGAATGGTATTACTCGCCATCATGCTCCTCAGCCCGCAGCATGTGGAGGGAGCGAAACTCGCCCGCGCTGTATCATTGCAAATGTGTTTATTAAACTCAGAGAGTCAGTTCCTACGCCTGCTGTGGATTCTGTTTCACAAATGGTCGCTCATCCAGTATTTCGTGAAGCAGTGAAAAATACAGTCAAAGTCATCCTGAATAGTCGAGATCGAAGGTAGTTTTTTATGTTTTTTATTCAATGGAATCCGATTTTAGCTCTTGGCTTGCTTCTTTCTTCTGTGACTCAGGCCGCTGGGTCTCAGACTACGCGAGTGGTTTTGAGCATTGAGTCTCCTGCTTCTGCACCGAGGCATTGGTCTTTTTTAGTAGGACAAAAGGACACTCAGGTAAACTTACAAAAGTCAGACGAACAGGCTTTTCAGTTAGCAAAAGCTTACGGTTTTTCGTTTGAATTAGATCAAAAAAAAAGGGTTTTGAAAGTTCTATCCTCGAATCTCAGCCGTAAAAAATCGATTCAGATGAAGATCAGTACAAAATTGCCAGTGGAGCTGGAGGGTGACAGCAAACACTGGGTGAGTCTGGTGAGCCCAGGTGGCAGGGTTGTGAGAAAGTGGTCCAGTCCGAGTTTGACTTATATTCCGCGGGATTTGTCCGGGCAGGGTTTTCAGATCGATCCCAGTGGAGTGCTGGAGGTTCAAGCTTTGACGGTGGCTTCAGGCGAATGGATCAATCAAGGAAAGATTCTCTCTTCCTCCACTCTCGATGTGGTGATGGAGGCAGGAAAATTTAGGAACCTCGGAGTCATGGAAAGTCAGAAGCGGCTGCGCTTCATCGATCGGAGTCATGCACAGAGTGTGAGCTTAACTCATTTTGTGAATGAGGGGAGAGTCGTTGCTCCAGAGATCGAAGTGGGGAGCTTATTTGAGCGTTTTTATTCCTTTAAAAATGGGGATCAAAAATCAGGCTCGATTCAGGCGAAAATATTTTTTCTAGATGCAGATCATTTTATGAATTCGGCGGAGATTCATGCATCGGAGAAAATAGATTTTTCTGGATTAGATTTGGATAACCAAAATGGAAGCCTGCATTCAGGTGGAACTCTCCGTGCAGACTTTGTTCATCTGAATAATGCGCAAGGGAGCTTGAGTGGGCTTTCAAAAACAGAACTTAAAATTCGAGGTAGCTTTGAAAACGAAAAAGGAGAAGTCGGAGTAGGCAGTCTGACGGAGCTTTCTTTCTATGGCAATGCTGGGTCGGATCATTTGGGAAAAGTTCAAGGTACTGATCTTGGAATCCACTCTGATCATGGGCAATCCATCACATTAAAAGAAGGAGATCTTCGGGCAGAAAAGAGTATTTCGATTGACTCGGAGGCAAAGATACAACTTCCCCAGGTTCAGCTACATACTCCGCTTTTGAATCTTTCCGTTCCGGACTTTCAATTGGATGAGCAGACGGATTGTGCTTCAACCGTCGTCCATTGTGATCCAACAAGGCATTTTCGTTTGAGTTCTCCTTATTGTACGCAGGGAGGAATTCACTTCCTCGAGTCTGCAAGGAGGCGCTTAACGAGTACCTCTTCTGTGCCAGCTCCTGAAACAGCGACTCAGCAAGATCTTCTGGTAAGTCCACAGCTTCAGGTCAAGCAACGGGTAGAGGAACTCCAAGGCGAAGTGTCACAGGCATTTGTGCATTTTCAAAAGGGAGGAGGCAGGAGCTCTCAGTTCCATGTTTCTATTCACGCAGATTTGAAATCATCTAAGAATATTGAATTCATTGCACCTTTGGCAAATATTTATGTTGGAGATGCAGGAACGGCCTCGGAAGTGGCAATCGAGGGGCAGTCCTTACGGGCGTGGGCTAATTTTTTCTTTCTCATCAATGGACATGTAGCTTGCCAAGAGGCGGCAATTGCTGCTCCCAGTGGGCTGAGAATAGGCAAACTCAAGGAGCACCCGACAGATCGAGTGCAGGTTGGGGAACAAAGCTTTCCCTACCTCTGTCGAAATGGCGTTGCTTGGGCAACCGAGGGTACCACTGCAGTGCATGGACCTTTGAATTGCGACGGGAGCATGCAAGTGGGGGCTGATTTGGTTGTCCAATCAGAAAAAGATCAGTGGTCTATGTCACCGGATATTCGAGTGCAAGGGGATCTGGTTTTTCAAGGAAGGGGAGCTTTCAGCTCGATTCGTTCTGTCGGACCCCAATGCCATTTAGGGGATACCCCTCTTCCCAGTTCTTACTATTCTGAGCCCGGAATCGTTCGGGTGGAAGGGGCTTTAGTCGCAGAAAAACCGATGCATTTAAGACTTTATTCCACCTCTCTTTATGCGGATGAGTTTATCGGTGATCTCTCAATCAAGCCCGTGGATTCTGTAGGGGACCAAGAAATTCAATTCCCTGGTGAAAAAGCAGAGCGCTATTACCGGGCCTCCGTCAGTAGTCGAAAAGGCGGAACGATGAGGCTGGAAGGTCGAAACAACGAGGGCCTCATTTCTTCTCCTCAGCTTTTTCTGGTGGAGAAGAAGGGAGAATTCATTCTGGGTGCGAAGAATCCTTTTTATTTTGATAAAAAAGATCCCATTCAAGATTTGATGAAAAAAGGATTTCATGCCAATACCGTTTACCTGACTCCGGATTTAGCGGAAGCCATGCAAAAAGCTGCTGAGTACCGCTTTCACTTTTCATTGAAGGAGCGTTTCTTTTTTAAGGCGAGTGAAAGTGAGCGGTTTTACGATCAAATCAAGAATGATCTAGTCATTTTAAAGCCAGGTATCGGGTTGATTCCTTTGCCAGCAGGACAGGTTGTTTTTTCCCTCAGTCCTCAGTTGTTACTTAAGCAAGTGCAGGATTCTTGTCAGGAAAATTTAATGCGAGGCTATCTCTACGAAGATCGCCCGATCACTTTAGAACTTTTGACGGAACTGCATCGGAATGCTTCGGAATATTTAGACAGCTTAGGAATTCGGAGAACCGGAGAAACTTCTGATCCAGCTCCTGCTGAGCAAGATTTACTCGCGATTGTTCAAGGTGGATCGAAGCGGTATAAAATGCCTGCAAAGCCTCTTATTTTTTATCAACAAGTGAGGAACGAGAAGGGGATTCAAGAACTGAAGCCTTATTTCTATCTGCCTCCTGCACTTTTAGATCAGATCCGATCAGAGCAAACAGGAAATGTTTTTGCAAGAGTCTTGAGTCGATTTCCTGAAGGCACTACAGCTGAGGAAATGCTTGCACTTTTGCCTGAAAAAAGTGGCGTGAGAAAAGCATTAATTGAGTTTTTTGAGTACAATCCTCAAACAAAAGAAGCTGTCACGCAGGCAGCTCTTCGTGCCCGTGAGGAAGAAGTAGCAGCGATAGAGGATAGTGCTGTTCTCAATATGCCCATCCGAGCGGCTCATGTGGCACTTGTTGTTGAAAACGACATCACAGTCGAAGCGAATCTGAAAAGCCAATCGGCTGTTTTAGTTGCCAAGACGGGGAATTTGACGATTGAAACGAAAAAATCTCGGAAGAATGGTAAAAAGTCTCATTTTCAGGAGCATTTTCACGAAGAAATCAGCGATCCAAGAACACTCGAGGTGGAAGGGCATTTAGAACTGCGTGCTGGGAAAGATATTCGCACGAGTGCCGTTCAAGTGAATGTGGGTTCTCTCGTGATGGATGCCCAAGGCAATATCATCGATCAAGCTCATTTATTGAATTCCACAGATCAGAAGGGCGATCAACAGAGTCGTGCCCATGTGTCTCAATTTAAGGTGAAAGATGACTTGCAGGTGCAGGGTGCTCAGGTGATCCTGGAGGGAACAAAAATCGATTCAGGCAGTTTAGATATTCATGCTCGCGCAGGAGACGTCTTTATTACCGGTGTTCAGGAAACTCGGTTTTCTTCTGATGAAAATAGCTCTCAGTCGGAATCTCGCTGGGTTGCGCCTCAATGGAGAATTAAAGGGCATACGGGGATACAGTCTGAAAGAAATATTCTGACTCATGCGGTGGATTTAAGTTCAGGCTCTCTCAAGCTCCAAGCAAAAGGAGATATTATTGATGCAGCTGTGAAGCTGAGATCGAGCGCTGAAAGAAAGAGTGACGGGAGAGAAGAACAAGAGAGTCTCTCAACAGCCCGGGTGTCTCATTTTAAAATCGAAAAAGATTTATCGATGTCGGGTAAAAGCATTACTCTGCATGGAACTGACGCAGAGGCAGAAGATACTGAGTTCGCTGCTTCTCAAGGAAGCGTTACCATCAATGGGGTTCATAACGAGACGAGTCGATTCAGCAAAGAAGTGGAGGAAACAGGAGCTCTTTTTTGGAAAGGTGAGAAGACAACAGTTCACTCCGAGTCTCATTCTCATTTTGTTCCTCCGAAGCTGAAATCAAAAAACAAAATCAAAATAACCGCTACCCAGGATATTACTCTGCAAGCGCCAACAATCCAGGCTCAGGAGACCTACCTTCAGGCGGAAAGGGTCAGATTTTTACAGGGCAGAAATAAATCAAAATCTTCTGATTCTGAAAGCAGCACGAATGCTTTTTGGGTGCACTCTGAATTCAATGAGGAAGAACATGAGACTTATACTCAGGCTGCAATCCAGGGTAAAGTTAAGGTAAATGCCAAGGTCCTTGAGTTTGAAAAAGTTAAAGATCAGGTTTTAAATTTTATCGATCAGATCGAGTACGATCCAGCGCAAGTGGAAGTTGTTTCTCATCTTTTAGAGGAATTTCATCATCGGAAAGAGGAATCGATCTCCGCTCCGGGACCAGCCCTCATTGCAGTGGTAGCAATTGCCGCCTCCATTGCGACTGCGGGTGTTGGAGGTGTTGCAGCTGCTGGAATGAGTTTGAAAGCAGCCTCTCTTGCGGGAACGATGACGAGTGCTGCGATTTCCTCCTTAACGGCTAAAGTAGCTACCCAGCTGGTGCTGGGAGTTCTAGCACAACAAAGTCCTGAAAATATTTTGAATAAGGCTTTTTCTGCAGAAACACTCAAAGGCATGATCACTTCTGCAGTAACTGCTGGAACGCTCTATGAAGTGCAGTGTGCGCAGAAGGCAGCGGGCACTTCCGATTTTTTAAGACGAATCGAAAACGCAGGCGCTCAATCGGGTGTGAGTATGGGAGCAAGGCTTGCTTTCGGTGAACAGAATCTGGAAGAGGCACTCAAAAGCGCTGGGGTTCAGTTTGTGAGTCAAACTGGGTCAGGATATGTTGCGGATCGCATTGGGACTCATTTTGCTCATCAAAAGGATCCCCTTGCTCGTGGTATCCATAAGTTAGCGCACGGCGGATCGGCCGCTGGTTTTGCTGCACTCGGCGCTGCCGCTCTTAATCAAGATATCGGAGCAGCGGCTGCTGGAGCAGCAACGGGCGCGATGATCTCTGAAATAGTTGCTGAAACGTTGCGAGGTCCCTTGACGGATGACTTGCAAGCGGAAAAGTACAAGCAAGAGGCCAAACTGGGTCGGCCGTTGACTGAGGATGAAGGAAAAATCATCTTTGATTCTAAGAAAGCAGATATTTCGAATCTTGCCCGCTTAACCGGGGCTCTTTCAGGGCTGCTTACCGGAAGTGCTTCGGGTGTTGCTTCAGCCAATGGCGGCGCTCAAACAGCCCTTGCAAACAATTTTGAAGTCACTTTAGACAAACAATGGGGCCAAATCTGGGCAAATTTGAACACCCCTCCTGCAGAGTCAGGGG
>CAIYTD010000343.1 GCA_903928955.1 Oligoflexia bacterium
GAAGTGAATGAGAATTCCTCTACGGTCACTTGCTCATCCTGTCTCACAAAGACAGGACCGAGCGGACTAAGTGGCCTTGGAGTAAGAGAATGGATTTGCAGCGAATGTCACACTCATCATGATCGTGATATTAACGCCGCACAGAATATTCTCCGAGTCGGGCGTGACTCGCTAAGAGCGGCGAAAGCTGCTTAAGGGAATCCCCCCGCGCAAGCGGTTAAAGGGCCTTTAGGCCGGGGAGGACGTCAACTAGATAAGCGTGCATATCGTGTCCGCAAGACCTAGCCCCCAGGCAGGAGAGGGGAGTGCGTGGGATGGAATTCGGGTTCGGCACCCAAAACCTATTCAGCTATTTAATTAATTTAAAATTACCTTTTCTTACCTGGCGCCACCTTAAGCCGGGTTTCTGTTCCATTGTTCCTCGAATCTTCCGAAGCTCCGCGCAGGGGGTGAGATTGGAAGTTATTTTATTCTATAAAGCATCAAAAAAGAGATAAACTATTGTAATCACTGCTTTTAACGAGATTAGAGATAATCAGATTTATCACCAAAATTGGTTTTGTCTCAGAGAGGGTCTCACTTCTCTTTTTAAGGTTTGCTTTTTTAGTATAGTGTTAAACAATATACTAAGTATATGGCTAAATTTCTTTTTGTAGAATGGTTACTTCTATGGCTGCTGTAGTCGGAGCTTGGGACATAGGGAATCTCACTAAAAGTGTATCCAAGCATAGTGTAGTTCCGCAGGAAGTAGAAGAAAGCTTTAATAATCGACTATCAATGGCTTTAGGAGTCCAAATAAAGCCTGCACATAATGAGGAAAGGCTTGGAATAGTAGGACAAACAGATGCTGGTAGAATGATCATGGTGGCTTTTACTATTCGAGAAGGAAAAGTAAGACCCATTAGCTCCAGGCCAGCTAGTTCAAAAGAAAGGAAAATTTATGAGTCGTACCGCCGTGAAATCTCTTAAAGAGTATTATTGAGACAGCAAAAAGGTTGAAATCAAAAAGAAAGATTCCGACAAGTGTCGCCCTTGAAGAAGCAACTGTAAAAGACCTAAAGAAAATTGCAGTTAATAAAGGGGTTCCGTATCAAGTAATGATGCGAGTCTATATTCTTGAAGGCATTAAGAGAGAGAAGATAGCGAGTTAGTATTCTCTAAAAAACCCCCAGCCCGTCTCGCCTTCGCGCTTGCTGGGATAGACGCTAGAATGTGCTGGATGAGGGCTAGAAGTATATTCCAGTATTTGGTAGCCGCTTTCTTAGTATTCCATAAGCAGCATTTTCAATTTGATTTCTAGTTATATTAAGAGAAGTAAGATTCGACATAGTAGCAAGGCTATCAGCTCCCGCATCTCCAAGTTGATTCTTGCTTAGATCAAGACCAGTTAGATTTTTGAGGTGAGTTAGTATCTCAGCATCTTCCGCATATAGATCGCAGCTACTTAAGTCTAAATAAACTAGAGAAATAGGAGAGGATGTCCAAATTTTCGGTAGGATTCAAAGAAGGGCAGACATTGTTTAAGCTACTTTCAGTTGGTTTGGCAAGTTGAAATTTTTCAACTCTATCAA
>CAIYTD010000344.1 GCA_903928955.1 Oligoflexia bacterium
GAGTTTGAGCTTTTTGTTCTTTTCGTTGAACACGCCGTTCCTGTTTATCTTTGCGTTTGTCTTGTTTAGCAATTTCGCGACTGCGCTTCGCTTGAGTTGCTCGTCCTGGTTTAGCCATGCGTTACCTTCCAATCTCATTAAGTCCGTCAATCATAGCACAGAAGCTCCGACAAAGGGTAAATTAGGTAGCTTAGTCTTCAAGATTAGGGTACTATACGGTTGTGAGTTGTTAATTTGCTACTTTGGAGTCTGCGGGCATAGTGCCCAGTACCTCTTAAAGCGGCTCCCAGCCTTTAGGAGGTCACATGGGTAAGAAACTATACGTAGGAAACCTTCCGTTTTCAGCAACCGATCAAATTCTGTCAGACACTTTCGCACAATGCGGAACAGTTGAGTCTGCAAAAATTATTACTGATCGTGATACAGGTCGTAGCAAGGGCTTCGGTTTTGTAGAAATGTCCACGGAAGCTGAAGCAGCTGATGCAATCAGTAAGTTTAATGGCGCTGATTATGACGGTCGAGCAATGACTGTGAATGAAGCTAAGCCAATGGCTCCACGCGAAAATCGAGGTGGTTTTGGTGGCGGTAATCGCGACCGGAATAATACTCGCGGTGGTTTCGGCGGAAACCGCGGAAGTCGCTAGTCATTCTAGTTCCTTTTGACTTGAGCGTCTCTTGAGATGCTCAAGTCATTTCATTTAGATTCGAATATAAAAACTTTTACGAATGTGAAAATCCGGTTTTTCTCCCAAATGATCTGTTGCCCAGTAAGTTTTTGATAGATCCTTGTTTTCTAGTACGGCAGTTAAACTGAGTTGTAACTCTTGAGCTACTTTTGTTTCTGGTATTATTTTTGACAGATCGATAATAATTCTATTTTTATAGCTGTTGAGATTGAATTCATTTAATTTGAATGGGATATTTTCGATTCGCTTTTCGCTCATTTGTCCACTTCGATAATCGTCAAAATAATAAAGATTCCAGTCACCTGTAGGTGAGACATTTAGTTCCCAATAAAAAATATTGTCATCCCATGAGAAAAATGCTTCAAAACAAGTATGCTTCCAAAGCTGATCTAATCGCTGTTGAACTCCTTGCGGTGGAGGGCAATTTATTTTATTCATTTGGCCACTCAAATGAAATTCAATCGAAAGTACGGATTTTTTGCGTTCGACGATTCCTTCTAAACTAATCCCTTGTGTGTTAGTAGTGATTTCATAAGGCAAAAGCTTCTGTGAAAGTTGCATTAATTCTTATTATTGCTGCGGTTTTTAATTTTTTCTAAAATCCAAATTTCAAATTCTTGGATGGTCATTGTGATTTGTTCTTCACGGCCAAAACGTCGTAAAGTTACAGTTCCGTCTGTTTGTTCTCGTTCACCAATGATGAGAGAATTAGGAATTTTTTGTTTGGAAGAGTTTCTAATTTTTTTCCCCATGGTATCTGCAGAATATTACAGTTCAGCTCGCACCATTTTTGAGCGCAATGAAGCGACTATTTTTTCTGCATATTCATTAAACTGATCACTGACAGTGATGATTCGAACTTGTATAGGAGCTAACCAAGTTGGAAATGCTCCTCCATAATGTTCGATGAGAAATGCTACAAAGCGCTCATGTGTTCCTAAGGGAGCTCGGTGGATGACATAGGGATGGTGCTCTTGATTGTCGGGTCCGATATAAGTGAGGCCGAGACGTTCTGGAACACCAAAATCGAGTTGATTCGTGCTTGCTGTTTCTTCTCTTCCTGTGACCGTTTTAAATTGCATATCAATTTTAGGTCCGTAAAAGGCAGCTTCACCTTTGCCCTCTACAAATGGAAGTCCACTCTCAACCATTGCTTCATGAATCAGTTTCTGGCTCCATTCCCATGCATCAGGATTATCGATGTATTTTTCTTTTCCCTTTGGATCGTCAGGATTCCATGTGGAGAAACGCATCGAGTAGGAAGTGATATCCAGAATTCTATAAACTTCGCGATGCATATTCATGACATGGAGGAACTCGGTTTTAATTTGGTCTGGAGTACAGTAAATATGTGCATCATTCATGCACATCCCTCTGACTCTGAGCAAACCAGAAAGTGCTCCAGAATCTTCAAAACGGTAAACTTGGCCATATTCTGCAAGTCTTAATGGAAGCTCTCGATAGCTTCTGGGTCTGTTGGCAAATATTTTATGATGGTGAGGACAGTTCATGGGCTTTAAACAGTAAATTTCTTTTGTTTCTTTCTCATTTCCGGTGCTTCCGATTTGAATTTCTTTGACTTCCATCATGGGATACATGTGAGAGGCGTAGTAAGGAAGGTGTCCGGTTTGATAATAGAGTTCTGCTTTTGCAAGGTGTGGTGTGGATACTCTTTGGTAGCCTGCTTGGAATTCAAGTTCCTTTGCTAATTTTTCTAGCTCATCTCGAATGACCGTTCCATTGGGGAGCCAAAGTGGAAGGCCTTTGCCTATAGTTTCGTCTATTGCAAATATTTCCAGTTCTTTACCTAACTTTTTATGGTCTCTCTCTTGAGCTTCACGAAAGGCTTTAGAATAGGCATCTAGCTCTGCCTTTGTTTCAAAAGCCCATGCATAAATACGCGTCATCATAATGTTTTTAGAGTCGCCTCGCCAGTAGGCGCCGGCCAGATTTTTTAATTGAAAGCCTTGAACGGGCAAATGTCGGGTGGAATCTACGTGAGGACCTTCGCACATATCGAGGAAAGGGCCTGTTCTATAGAAACTCAGGTGCTGAATCCCGCGTTTCTTGAAAAGCTCCTCCGCATATTCTCTCTTATAAGGTTCGCCCATTTCGTCTAGGCGAGCGAGCCCTTCTGCTTGCGGGAGATCCTCTCTTTCAAAAGAGTGCCCCTCTTGGATGAGTCGGCGCATGCGCTTTTCAATTTCAGGAAAATCGTCTTCAGTGATAGGACTAGAGAGAATGAAGTCGTAATAAAAACCATCGTCGATCGGTGGGCCGAACCCGAGTTTGCTGCCAGGTCTAAGTTGTATGACAGCTTCAGCCATTATATGAGAAAGGCTATGTCGAATTTTATAAAGGGAGTCTTTTTTTTCGGTACCTGAATTTGAATGCATAGTTCACTATCTTTTATTGGATTTATTAATGGATTTCAATCAGTAAGTCCTTAGGGGTGCACGCGTGAAAAATTTTTCCTGGGTTGATTTTTGGAAAATATGTTCTTACATGTTTTTGAATTTTGCCACTCCGTTAGTATTTTATCTTGCGTTTTATTTATATGGTTCGAAGGCTGCTATTGGATTTGCAGTCCTTTCCATTTTTGTTCAAAGTTTCTTCCATGGGATATACCGCCTTAAAATATCTCCTTTTTTTCTTGTGGCTTCAGTTTTTACCGTGGGCTTTGGTTCCATCGATTTAATGATTCAAAATCCGACTTTTTATCGATTTGAGCCTTTTGCACAGAATTTTCTTATTGCGAGTTTATTTTTATTCACTTTTTGGGCTCGATTTCCACTTTTTAATTATTTAGCTGAATCTTTACCAAAAAAAATACGTCCAAATTTGTCCAATAGAGTGCCTGCGTATTTTAGAAAACTGACCTTGATTTGGGCGGTCTATCTTTATTTCAAGGCTGCTGTTTTTTTCTATCTCGCTTTTCGAGTAGATTTAGGAAAGTTGATTCTTTTGAGGTCTCTGATTGGCGGTGGAACTCTCTTGATCATGGTTTTGGGAGAATTTTTTTATCGCAAGTATGGGTATAAGGATTGACTCCTGATCTATAAACATATAAGCAATTGTTTATGGGTTCTAGAAGTCATAGTCTAACAGAGGAGTCGAGGGATAGGGTGAGATTCGTTCTTCTTGCTCAGACGTTTCAAGCCTTGGGAGATACTTCGCGGGTACAGATTGTTTGGCTTTTATCTAAAAGAGAATATAGCGTGGGAGATATCGCTCGGCAACTTTCTATGAGTCAGCCGGCTGTCAGTCATCATTTGAGAACTTTACGTAACTTAAAGTTAGTGAATGTCCGACGGGAAGGGCGAGCTTCTTTTTATTCGTTAGATGATTTACATATTGATCGATTACTTCAAGAGGGAATTAAACACGTTGAGGAATTGCTGTGATTAACGAGAGAAAAGTGAGATTGGGAGATTTAAAAAAGGGTGAAAAAGGATCTATTGTAGAAGTAGGAAATATCTATTCTTCTCAAGAATTAATCAAAAGACTTTTACAGATGGGATTATTGGAAGGCGCTCGAGTTGAGGTAATGCATGAAGCGCCATTTGGTGGAGATCCTATGGCAGTGAAGGTGCGAGGATCTCTTATTGCCTTGAGGCGCAGTGAAGCCGATCTGATAGAGGTTTTAGTTTATGAGTAAGTTGGAACCCAATATTCTACGAGTTGCTTTGGTAGGAAATCCCAATTGCGGAAAAACAGCTTTGTTTAATGCTCTCACTGGAGGACGCGCTAAAGTAGGAAATTATCCAGGGGTTACTGTTGAACGCAAAGAGGGTAGCTTAGTAACTCTGTCGGGTTTAAAAATAAGCATTCTTGATTTACCAGGGACTTATAGTTTAGATGTAAAAACTCCTGATGAATTGATTACCCGAGATATTGTTTTAGGAAATCAGATAGATGAAAAAATTCCAGACATCCTTCTTGCCGTGGTAGATGCAACTCATTTGGAGCGTAGTTTAGGATTAGTTTTTGAGCTTTTGACTCTAGGTAGGCCCGTTTTGCTTGTTTTAAATATGATGGATTTAGCTAAAAAAAATGGGCTCGATTTAAATTTTTCAATTTTGGCTCATGAATTGGGCATAAGTGTTGTTCCTACTGTAGCTACCCGCAAAGAAGGGATGGCAGAGTTAATATTAAAGATAGAAAATTTATCACTCCAAAAAAATGTAAGTTTACCTTTTTCTACTTCTTGGAAAAAACCAGGATTAGATGAAATTAGAAAGCGATTTTCTGATGTAGATCGATTATTGGATTTGTCTACACGGCATTTGACTTATTCAGTGGCTTGGACTGATCGAATTGACCAAGTTGTTTTGCACCCTTTTTGGGGTACTTTTTTATTGCTGGTTGTTCTTGTATTTATATTTCAGAGTATTTTTACTTGGGCACAGATTCCGATGGATTTAATTAAATCTGGAATTATTTTTTTTAGTAACGTGGTTGCTATATTTATAGGCGAAGGTCCATTAAAAAGCTTAATTGTAGATGGTGTCATTGCTGGGGTAGGTTCCGTAGTGATTTTTCTCCCTCAAATTCTCTTACTTTTTCTATTTTTACTTATTCTTGAAGATTCTGGATATATGTCGCGAGCTGCATTTTTAATGGATCGTCTTATGGGAAAGGTCGGCTTAAATGGACGGGCAGTTATTCCACTTCTGAGCTCGTTTGCATGTGCTGTTCCTGGTGTTATGGCTACTCGTACGATCGAAAATCGTAGAGATCGCTTTACGACTATTTTAATAGCTCCTCTTATGACGTGTTCTGCCCGCTTGCCTGTTTACTCATTATTAATTGCAGCTTTTATTCCAAATAAGGTAGTTTTTGGTCCTTTGAGACTTCAAGGTCTAGTGATGTTTAGTTTATATTTAGCTGGCATTGTGAGTGCACTTTGTGTGGCTATTATTTTAAAATCTACTATTTTAAAAGGCAAGAAACCTATTCTTTTGATGGAGTTACCCAGCTACAAATGGCCTAGTTTAAGAAATATTTGCATTGGATTGATAGAAAAGTCTCAATTATTTTTGAAACGTGCAGGAACAGTTATACTTACTGTTTCTGTTTTGTTGTGGTTTTTGGCTTCTTATCCAAAAGCACCAGCTCATTCTACAGTGCCGCCTATTTCTTATAGTTATGCGGGACAAATAGGAAAAATAATTGAGCCATGGATTCGTCCTATTGGGTTTAATTGGAAGATTGGTGTTGCACTTATTCCTGGCTTTGCAGCTCGAGAAGTAATGATTGGTTCGCTTGCCACTGTGTACGCAGTTGAAGATAGGGAACATGGCGTGGCAGAGCTTTTGGGTTCTAAGTTAGCAAAAGATTGGAGTACAGCTACAGCTTTAAGTCTTCTGGTCTGGTATGTGCTTGCTTGCCAGTGTTTTTCTACTTTAGCGGTGACCCGTCGGGAGACTCATTCTTTTCGCTGGCCTGCCTTTATGTTGCTGTATATGACAGGTTTGGCTTATATGGGCTCCTATTTGACCTATCATTTGTCAGTGAAAATGGGATTAGGATGAGCGCAATGAATTATCAGGAAGAAATTGCAATTGGAATAGTCTTATTGGTTTTGCTACGCAGTATTTCAAAGTTTTTTAGAGAGTACTTAGCTGCTCCACTTTCTATTTATTTGTTGAAATTAGGATATGTTAAATGGGCAATTTGGGTGAGGAAAAAAACACCACCGCCTTCGGTATGCTTAAATTGCAAGTGATAGCAATAGATAGGAGTCATCCGTGATAGAAAAGAAAACTGTCATTATTCATTCGGGTGGAATGGACTCAAGTTTGTGTTTGGCGCAAGCGATTTATGAATTTGGTCGTGAAAATGTTCTCAGTTTAAGTTTTTCTTACCATCAGCGACATTCTGAAGAACTAAAACGAGCTAAAATCATTTGCGATACATGGGGGGTAGATCATGTTTTATTAGATATAAACTGTTTAAGTCAGATTACTGAAAATTCATTGACTAGGCATTCACTGCCAGTCTTAAGTCGAAAAAAGGGTGCTTCACCTAATAGTTTGGTTGTAGGTCGTAATGGATTGATGGCTAGGATTGGGGCAATTCAGGCAAATAGTCTTAAGGCCCATTCTATTTATATGGGGATCCTTCAAGCTGAAACTGCTCATTCAGGATATCGCGATTGTAGCCGAGCCTATATGGATAAAATGGAAGAGATTTTAAAAATGGATTTGGATGATCCGCTTTTTGAAATTCGTACTCCATTGGTTGATATGTCAAAAGCACAGACTATGGAATTAGGATATCAATTAGGAGTGCTTGATTTTTTATTAGAGACTACAATTACTTGTTATGAAGGAATGGATAAAATAGGTTGTAGAATTTGTCCTTCTTGCATTCTGAGAAATCAGGGAATTGTGGAGTTTTTAAATCGGAATCCCGAGATCAGTTTGAGGAATTCCTGTTACTTAGAGATTCTACATTGAGAGCAAAGTGGGTGATTCCTACTTGTCTCAGAGCATCCATGAGACGAATGACGATTCCGTGTGGAGTGTTTTCATCCGCGTTAATCACTGCTGTTTCTTGACTTGCTTGGGTATTTAAATGATTGAGACGTTGTTGAAGAGTGGTCCAGCTCATAGATTCTTTGTTCCAAAGTAAATTTCCTTCTTTGCCTAGAGTAAACGTTAGAGAGCTTTTTTGAGCTTGTTCACCTGACTTTGCTTTGGGTAATTGGATTTTAATAGCACCTTGGTAAAGTGCAGGGGCTGTGATCATAAAAATAATGAGGAGCACGAGTACTACATCGACGAGTGGAGTAATATTAATTCCTGAAAAAATCTCATCCTCTCCAGAAGATCCAAAACTTCCTGCCATTTTGTATATATCCTATTTTGTTTGAGATAGTTTTCCGATGAGAAAGCATTTTAGAGCTTCTGCCTCAACCAGAGCAGCTTTAACCCGACGTTGAAATAAGTTAAAAGCAACTACTGCAGGGATTGCAACAAGGAGTCCGACTGCTGTTGCTACTAAAGCTTCAGATATGCCAGAAGTTACAGTTTGAGCGCCGCCAGTTTCTTGAGAAAGATCATGAAACGCCTTAATAATGCCTAAAACTGTTCCAAATAACCCTATAAAAGGGGCATTGCTTCCAATCGTTGCTAAGTAGGAAAGATTTCGATCCCATTCTAATCGTGCTCGAAGCACTGCATCTTGAGCAATTTCTCCTAAAATCTCTCCTTTCGCAGAAGGGTGACATAAAAGCGCATAGGCCATTTCAGCTTCTAGGTCCCGGGGTGATTGGGTTTGCTGTACTGTCCTTAATTCTGCAAGCTGAGAAGCATGGCTTAGTGCTCCTGCTGTGGTAGATTGGCGAATAGCTTTTCTAAATTCTAGTAAGCCCCGTGAGGCTCGCTGATAAAATTGAAAGCGTTCGAAAATGATGGCTACTGAGAAAACAGAGAGTAGCAAAAGCAAGTAAAGTACCCATTCAGCACCCAGTAATGACATTCCTAAAAAGAGTTTTGAGAGCATCTTTAAAAGCTACACCGACTTGGGTTCCAAATACAAACTCAAAGCATGAAGCTCCGATTTACAAGCATTTTTAAATCTGGCAGTCTGCAAAGGGGGGGGTGTGTATGGCTTTTAATATCGTTACAAAAAATAATGTTCGGGATCGGTTTAAGCGCGCGGTGCGTCCAGAAATTTGGGCGAATAGTGAAGACAAAGATTGGAATAATTGGGTTTGGCAACAGCAAAAGCGCATTAAGTCGATGGAGCAATTGGAGAAAGTGATTCATGTGACTGCCGAAGAGCGGGATGCATTCGCTCAATCCAATGAAATGTTTAATATGGGGATTACTCCTTACTATGCTTCTTTGATCGATCCAGATGATCCCAACTGTCCTATTCGATTACAGTCAGTACCTAAGTATGGAGAATTAAACATTTTATCTACTGATTTAGAAGATCCTTTAGGCGAAGAAAGAGATATGCCGGTACCGGGGATCACGCACCGTTATCCCGATCGAGTATTATTTTATACGACGCATAATTGTCCTGTTTATTGCCGTCATTGCACCCGGAAGCGTAAAGTTTCAGATCCGTCCTCCTCTGCTGCAAACAAGCAGTTGGAAGATGGACTTGCTTATATTGAAGCTCATCTAGAAATTAGGGATGTCGTTATATCGGGTGGTGATCCTCTATCGAATTCAGATGAGCGGTTGGAGTACATTTTATCTCGTTTGCGGAGTATGGATCATATCGAGGTTTTTCGGATTGGAACAAGAAATTTGGTGACTCTTCCACAGAGAGTGACTCAAAATTTTGCAGATATGCTTAAAAAATATCATCCTGTTTTTATTCATACCCATTTTAATCATCCCAAAGAATGTACTCAGGAGGCATTTGATGCTTGTACACGTTTGGCAGATGCCGGATGTATTTTGCATAATCAAATGGTCTTACTTAAAGGTGTCAATGATCATCCTCAAATCGTAAAAGAACTGAATCATAAATTGTTAATGATGCGAGTGAGACCTTATTATATTTATCAATGTGATTTGTCTCAGGGGATTAGTCATTTTAGAACTCCTGTTGAAGTTGGAATTAATATTATTGAAAATCTGAGAGGGTGGACGAGTGGAATGGCTGTTCCTCATTTTGTGATCGATGCTCCAGGAGGAGGAGGTAAAATTCCTCTTTTGCCCGAATACGTTGTGAAACATGAAGGTAAAAAATGGGTGCTTCGCAATTTTAGGAATGAGCAATTTGAATATATCGAGCCTTAAGAAAAGTTGGTAGCAGCGTGAGGTATGTGAGAAAAAAAGATACATTAGTTTTTTGGTTACTTTTAGGGGGGGGGGCTTGTGCTACATTGCCTACCCCCTCTCATAAGTCCTTTGAATTTCCAGCAGGGGAGGCATTTATTGGGCATTCAGTGAGTCGTCCTTATCAGATTTTAGGTTGGGTAAAATCTAAAGTGAACTTTCTTTCTTTAGATCCAGACAGAGAAGAAAGCGATCTTTGTAAAAATTATTATTCAAAATCTGTCCAAGGTCTTGTTCAAATGGCAAAAGATAAAGGCGGTAACGCCGTGATGGATGTACAATCAGTTGTTTTTCTTGAAAATGGGCGCCAGGAAACCTATTCCACAGCGGAATGTTCAGATGATGGCATGGAAGGGCAAGCCTTAACGCAAGGAATTGCTATTCAGTGGAAGTGATTCCTTTGGATGATTGTTAAGTTTCTTAATTGAAAACTGCATGGATCCGAAAGGCTTATATGAACGCCCGGGTACTTGTCGTAGATGATGAAGAATCCATTCGAACTGTAATACAGCAAAGCCTGGAACGGGAAGGCTATTCTGTTGAAATAGCTAGTAGCGTCCAGGAAGCACTCACTGTTTTTACTCGAATTAAAGGATTAGCTGTTGTTGTCACAGATTTACGTATGATTGGCGATGATGGTTTTTCTCTGATTGAACAAGTGAAAAAAAAGGATCCACGAGTTAAGGTGGTCATTCTCAGCGGATTTGGAAGTAAAGAGGATGCTGTTAAAGCTCTCCGTTATGGGATTTCTGATTTTATAGAGAAACCTTTTCGAATGGGAGAGTTAGTTCAAGCAGTACAAGTCTCTATAAAAGAATATGAGCACGACCAGGTTTATTTTGATCGTATCCATCATTTAGAGTCGCGCCTTCAGAGGATAGAAGCTCATTCTCAGGCAGCTTCTTTGTTCGTCACTCACTCCAAAGGAATGGCAGTTGTCGGTGAGACTCTTGCTATTCTAAAAAAAGAAGCTATTCGAGGGCATCAAGATGAAGTCAATGTGCTCCTATTAGGAGAAGCAGGCGTAGGACAAGAAAATATTGCTCATCTAATTTATTTAAATTCAGGTCGGGCAAAAAAAATTTGGATGACTTGTGATTGTTCTCTTTTTACAGTTGAGCTATTAGAAGTGGAACTTTTTGGTGAGGAAAAATTACAGGAATTTACAGGAATTTTAGAATTGATCCAGGGTGGTACACTTTTTCTTGAAAATATAGAGATGATGGATTTAACCACTCAGGGAAAACTTTATCGTGTGCTTACTGAAAAAGTCTTTCGGCGGATAGGCTCGAGCGTGGATCGATCTGTTCAACTGCGTGTGATTGCCACCGCCAATGCAGATATCAGAACACGTGTGAGACAAGGCCATTTTCATAAAGATCTTTTTCAAATTTTGAGTGAAACTACAATCTCTATTCCTTCTTTACGGGAAAGAGCAGATGATATTTTGGATTTAGCACGCTATTTGGGTGAAGAGAGTTTTAAA
>CAIYTD010000345.1 GCA_903928955.1 Oligoflexia bacterium
CTAATGATGATTTAAACATTTCATTAAAACAAGCAGAAAAAAGATACATGACCGAGAATATAATACCATGGGTAAACCGCTATTCCTGGGCTATTCCAAATGACGCAGCAATCATGAAAATAAAAGAATACAGTCCCATCATTGAAATAGGAGCTGGAAAAGGTTATTGGGCACATCTCCTCGAGAAAGCAGGAACCAACATTATTGCCTATGATAACCAATCCTGGGAAAAAGAAGATAATCGTTATAAAAATGCTGCTCCTTGGTTTAATGTTCAAGAAGGAGATGAAAACCAAATATTGCAAAATCCGGAAAGAAACTTATTTCTCTGTTACCCACCTGTAGAAGGAGACTACCCTCTCGCATCTCGATCTCTTGAACTTTTTAAAGGTGAATCTGTAATTTATGTCGGAGATAGTCAAGGTGGCTGTACGGGGGATCATTGTTTTTTTGACCTTCTCAAGCGAGACTTCAACGAAATCGAACAAGTTGCAATTCCTAGCTGGCCTGGACAGCCCGTTAGCCTAAGAATCTATCAACGAAAAAATATGCCACTTTTTCAATCCTATATTCAAAATAGCGACGATGCAGTCGAACTGAACTACAAGAGAAATGAAAAAAATCATACGCTACAGTTAGATAAAGCTGGGATATTCTACACTTCCGTTACTTTTAATGGAGTAGATAAAATTCAGTTCTCGAAGGAAGACGCAAAAATAGTTATCAGACAACTTTGGTTTAATGGAAAATCCCCAAAAAGAGCAGACGATTTCCAATGTGGACTTTTTAAATGCACTCGCTTTCAGTTCTCAGAAAAAAAGTTTATTTCTGTTTACTCAACAGATGCAGAAAAGTTAGAAAAAGTATTTCAATGAAGGCTTGCGATCTAGTTAATGGTCATACACTGAATTAGCGAGTTTGACAGCTATCTGGCCTTTCAAGATACTCCAATAATTCTTCTTGCGCTTTCTCTCGTGCATCATGAAAAGATTTTTCGTGAATTTTACTAAAGAAGGAATCATAATAAGCTGCAAATTTTTCGTGACCATTCTCAATCCCTGTAGCAGCGATTGCCTCTACCACTTTTCCAAAATGATGGAGGTTATTAATAGAAAATAGACTTCTTACTGCCGCCGATTCTGCCGTGATTTTGTTCAAATGCTGAGACATTAACTTAGCAGCACTCAAAACTTCTTGAAACGTATGCCCTCCATCAGCCACTAAAGTAAAACCAATAGAAAGAATTAAAAGGCGTATTTCTGACTCCGTTAGGTCACCTTTTAACGCTAAAATAGTCCAAAATGCCATAACACTAGTTCCTGAAATTCCACAACTAATAGGAAGATGCTTTAAAAAAGCTGCCCGATTATAATCACTCGCATCAGGACTCATATGGCAAGCATCTCTCGCCCAATGCAGCCAAGGCTCTCCTAAAGGAAGCTCTAAACCCGGAACATCAAAATAAACTATTCCATATTGATTTCTAGTAACCCCGTTATAAATATTATCTCTATGCCCTCTAAACGAATAAAAAATATCATTATAATACTTGTCTCTCATCTCAATCAACTGATCTCCAATGCCAATACCATCAAATTTTTTTGAGTGATAAAGAATAAAATCTAAATCAAGCGCTGGGAAATTTCCATGTTGAAGTGCATAGAGCTTATTATTAATGATATTTTTTTGTATCACAGGTAAGACATTTAGAGGGTCATTGCTCCAAATATTGGATGCCGACTGAAATACACTATTACTACTAGAATCCAACATATTGCGATTCATCATTTCAAATATTTTTTTAAAAACAGACGATATATGAAAACTCAGATCAGCGTTCAATAAAATATTTTTTGCCAAAAAAGACTCATATAATCGATTTATGTCCTCGTCATTACATGAAATCATTGGATCACCCTCTGGAAATGCTTGATGATTTTCTAATATCTTAAACGTGATGTCACGCTGCTGTATTTTTTTTAAATCATTCCTTAATTTAATTAAGTTATATAAATAGAAAAAAGGAGGGCCTTTTTTTATTTCTTTTGTTGAACTAGATTTTTCACCACAAGATATTAGTCCTAATGAGCTAGTCAATAGAATAAAAAGCAAAAACCTCAAAAGCATTTTTACTTTTCGACTTTACACTTTAAAAACTGAATCTATTGTTAATATTTTCTATAGATAAAATCTAAAATTAAATGACAAATTATTTGAAATTTTATTTTCTCTCATTTGAGCTGAATAGAATTGACGCACTAGGCCATTATTAGCTTTTCCCAGATCTGACAATGATTTCAAATATTGAAAAAAGGAACACCCAAGTAGCTGAAAATATTCATCAACTTCCTGCTCAATTCTATTCTGGAACGACCTTCTCTTGACTGCTGAAGCCGGCAAGCCTATATTTTGCACCTATGAGTCGCGCTGCTATTGCAATTTTATCTACCGAAAATCTCTTGCATAATTTAAAAAGGATCCAAAAAGAGGCTCACGATACAGCAACGATGGCGATGATTAAAGCCAATGCGTATGGCCACGGATTGAGATCGGTAGCAAGCCGACTCCAATCTCATGTCAATACGCTGGGGGTTGCCTCTATCGATGAAGCACTCGCGCTTCGAAAAATAGGGATCAAAGTACCCATCACCTTGATCGAAGGAATTTTTGAACCTGATGAACTTTTAATTGCATCCAGCCAGCAATTCCACGTTGTGTTTCATGATGAAACCCAGGTTCAATGGCTAGAAACCAGCTCGCTTCCCTTACCCCTCCACGCTTGGCTAAAAATAGATTCGGGTATGGGACGATTGGGATTTAACCCTGAACAAGGAAAAGAAATCTATCGTCGACTATCCCAAAGTCCACAAATCGCACAACCTCTTGGGATCATGTCTCATTTAGCATGCGCAGACGAAAATCAACATCCACTCAATCAACATCAAATCAAAGTTTTTAAAAATTTTGCACAAGGCCTTCCAGGCAAAAAAAGTTTTAATAATTCTGCTGGAATATTTAATTTTGGCAGTGAAAATTATGACCTAGTTCGCCCTGGAATTGCCCTCTACGGAATATCTCCTATTTCAGGGAAAACAGCATCAGAATTATTATTGCGCCCTGTCATGACACTCCAAACACGCCTGATTGCAGTACGCACCTTGCCGAAAGGAGCATCAGTAGGATATGGAAGTCAATTTATCTGCCCCGAAAATATGCCTATTGGCGTGGTTGCAATCGGCTATGGCGATGGCTATCCTCGAACTGCTCGTAATTCGACGCCTGTTTTAATTAATCAAACCCGCTGCCACATTATAGGAAGAGTATCTATGGACATGATGACCATTGATTTAAGAAGCTGCCCCCATGCGAAAGTAGGAGACTCCGTCATTCTATGGGGCAATGGCCTTCCCATCGAAGAAATTGCTTCCCATACTTCTCACAGTCCCTATGATTTAGTCACAGGTGTGCAACAGCGAGTTAAATTTCATTGGACCTTTCACCCATGAGCCCCATTGAGAGCTGGGGAATTCATTGGTTTAGACGAGACTTACGCGTAGCAGGTAATCCAGCCCTTCACTGGAGCTGGAATGAGCACAAAGGAAGAGTGGTAGGACTTTTCTGCTTTGACTCCCTCTTTTTATCCCGGCCTGACTTTTCATCTCATCGTTTTGCCTTTTTCTTGGAAACCCTGCGGGCACTGAAAGAGGAACTTCAATCCATTGGAAGTGACCTTTGGGTCATGGATTGCCTACCTCAGATAGGTTTTCCTAAAATAATAGATTCTCTTAAAAAATTTCCTGTCTCGACTGTCTCGTTCAATCGCGACTATGAGCCCTTCTCGATAGAACGAGATGCTTCCATTACCTTCCTACTCGAGTCAACATTGGGAATTCAAGTCCATACCGAACGCGACCATTTAATCATCGAGCCCCAAGAACTGGCTAAACCGTCTAGCCAAGGGAGATCTTTTTACCAAGTCTATACTCCTTTTTCTCGCCGCTGGTTTGAGTTATTCCAAACAGATGAAGTTCAGAGACGTATTCATTTTCAAAAATCCGGCATGCGCTACCTCAACTCCCGTTTGAATGGAAAAGTAGATTCAAAAATATTTAACCTCACTTGGAATCAAATTGCTGAAAAAGCCAAGATGCCTTTTCCAGATGCGTTGGAAGCTTTCATAGAAAAAAACCTCCCACAAGTGAGTATTCCTATTCCCCGGGCAGGAAGCCAAGAGGCTTTCGAAAGATTAAAAGCCTTCCAAAGTAACCTCAACGCTTACGAAACCGATCGAGACTTTCCGGCAATTCCTGGTACATCTAAATTGGGGATTTTTTTAAAAAACGGATCGCTAACAACTACACAAATCATCGCTGAACTCGGAATTACCCATTGCACTAAATACCTCAAAGAGCTCATTTGGAGAGAATTTTACTATTCCATTCTTTTTCACCATCCCCAAGTAGAAACTCTCGAGTTTCACGAGCGTTTTAGAAATTTAAATTGGGAAAATGATCCTACTTACTTTGATGCATGGAAGAATGGACTCACAGGATACCCAATAGTAGATGCAGGTATGCGTCAACTTAAAAAAGAGGGCTGGATGCATAATCGTGTACGAATGATTGTTGCTTCCTTTCTCACAAAAGATTTATTAATTGACTGGAGATGGGGCGAAAAATACTTCATGAAAACACTTCTAGATGGAGATCTAGCTCCTAATAATGGAGGATGGCAATGGGCTGCTTCTACAGGATGCGATCCTCAACCTTATTTCAGAATTTTTAATCC
>CAIYTD010000346.1 GCA_903928955.1 Oligoflexia bacterium
AGCTCGGCTTCGAAAAAACGAGCTCGTTTCATCTCTAGACTAGATTGTAACAAAACTAATCAAAGCAGATTTGTTTAAGCTAAATTAGCAAGTTGAGTTGGCTAATTAATTGGATGACAGAGGCAGTAAAACTAATTAAACTAGTTAATAAGAGACTAATTGGTTTTGATTAATTAGATTGCAAATGCAATTAGAATTATAAAATTATTTTCTGAGAGCAATTTGAGGTTACCAAATCAGTTGGAGTTTTCACTGAATTGTCAGTTCAGTTGTATTACTGCGACAAAACAAGTTGTATTTTTTACAATCATCATGGCACACGAAGTGACTTCAGTCTATCACCAAGTTTTGAACGAGTTCAGCGAACCCAAGGAAAGAGCTAGAGCAGCTCTAGCTTCATTTGGAATTCGAAGCCTTCGTCAAAAGCCTCGAGAGAACTTTGGAGAGCCTTTGGAAATTGACGAGCAAGGCAATGTCAGGCTCTACAATTTTAGCGCGCTTTCGGATCTCGAGTGTCCTGAAATCTACAAGACGTCTTGCCAAATGTTTTTAATTCGAGGCGTTCCAACTACCATCTGGTACGGAGACCACTTAGACACTGGGCTTTTACAAAAAACGTCGCCTCACAAAATAGAAGGAAGATCTTCGATCGAAAATGTGGGCCTGCAAGCTTACCGACCTCTTTGTCTGACTCAAGAAATGAAGAAATGCAACAATGTTGCCCAAGTCATTGACGCAGGCTTTCCAGTTCACTACTTTCGTTTACTGACAGAACTTGGAGCCTCTCACGCATTGGTTGTTCGCAGGTAAATAAATTTTTTACTGTTTTCCTTTCTTTAAGCAAGTATGCTTTATTTTAATAAAAGAGAAAAGAGAGTTACTAATAAGTTAAAGGTTGTATTGTTTTGATTTTTTCAGATCTTTTGCCTGCAGCAGAGCTCGAGTTTCGAGGACTGGCAAGTCTTTGGACACTATTCTCTACGTCTCCTATCATCAGTACTGGGAAAAAGTCAACAAAGAATTAGAAGCTGGATGTCAATACGATTTGCACTATCGCCTCGCAAATCCTCAGTCTGCTACCCCGGTTTCAAAAAAACCTTCTGTCGGCATGTATCGTTTGAGAGAAAACAACATTTGGAAGGAAGAAGAGGATCTCGATCGTTTTGCCGAGGAAGTTCCAGAACCCTATCACGGCTTGACTCTTCAGTGGATGGTTCCCTATTTTCGCAAAGACTTTTATGAGAAGCCAGGGCATCCTAATTTTGGATGTGGCCTTGACGCTCCCTACAGAAAAGATTTTGACTGGAACCATACTGTGATTGTGACTGAGTCTGAAAATTCTTGGTACTCTTACGGACTGGGTCGAAATGCTGGGGTTTTCAGAAGAGAATTTCAGCGGAGCAGTGCTTCGGGTACTATGAATCTCAATACAATTACCTATCTCAAACCTATTGAAACAGAGTCTGACTTTGAGATTCAAGTCAAGGACGGACACGGATCTTCGCTTATTTTGAAGCTTCGGCAATTGCCTACTACTCTTCAAGACATCAAAGCTCTTTTTGACGTTTGGGATTATCATATCTACAGTCCTTGTCATTTTATTTTGAGAAGCAATTGAGTTGAGTTCAAAATAAAAATCAACCGAGAAAGTTTTTGTGTATTGAGCTTTATTATGAC
>CAIYTD010000347.1 GCA_903928955.1 Oligoflexia bacterium
CCGTGCTGATCATCGTGAAAAACTGGAATTTTTAATCGTTTCTTCAGCTGTTCTTCAATATAAAAACACTCTGGTGCCTTAATATCCTCCAGATTAATCCCACCAAAAGTAGGCTCCAACATTTCACATGCTCGAATCACATCATCTGGATTTTTTGCATTCAATTCGATGTCAAAAACATCAATATCAGCAAATTTTTTAAACAAAATCCCTTTACCTTCCATAACCGGTTTTGCTGCGGCAGGACCAATATCTCCTAAACCTAAAACGGCTGTACCATTTGAAACAACTGCAACCAGATTACCTTTGGCTGTGTACTCATATACAAGATCTTCTCTCTCTGCGATCATGCGGCAGGGTTCTGCAACACCTGGCGAATAAGCAAGAGAGAGATCCTGTTGAGTAGAAACAGGCTTAGAAGGAATAACTTCGATTTTACCTTTTCGCCCTTTAGAGTGGTATTCTAGAGATTCTTCATAAATTGTCATAGATTTGACAACCTACCCCTACCTGAACTCAGGCGCAAGCCCCATAAAATGCAGAGATTATCCCTAAACCCTGCATTAAAAGTTGGATCAATGGATGAGCTATGGCAAACTTAAAATAAATGTCCAAACTTTATTGTAGGTATCCTCACCTCTGTTTGTGGTTCATTTTTCTTTGGCTGTTTCATTTTTCACCAGTTGCAAAAGCTGACTTTTTTTTACACTCTTGGGAAAATCAACACGAAAAAAAATCATTTTGGAAAATCCAACTAGAAGGAAATAATTACATAGCTCCTTCTAATTGGGATGAGACAGGAAAAATCTTTAAACCCAATACCCTCCAAGGATATAACCGTATCCAACCTGACTTATTACTGGCTTTTGGAATAACGGGGCATCTGAGTTTATTTGGTCGAATCAGCTGGGCGTATATCCAACAAACAAGCACCCTCCGTCCTGGTACAGGATTTGGGTTTGCTGACCAAACACTAGGGGCTAATTATCGCATGAAGCTGCCAAAAGAAGATTCCTTTATTGATTTTCAAATCCAGGGAGATATCCCCTTTTATGACAATACAATATCCGATACTCAGCTGACACCGGCCCTAGGAGATGGAAGTATCGATTTCACAGGAGGCTTTTTTGCTACCTTTCCATTATGCACTATTCAAACTGGCATTCTGAGCGGAGTTTTTGGGGCTGGCTACACTTATCGCACTGCCGGTTTCTCTTCAGCAATTCCTGGATCCTTTGTACTTCAATACGCACCACAGTTTGAAGGACTTTTTTTGAGTATCGCTACGCTTGGCATAGGTTCGTTGAGATCAGATCCAAACAATCTAACAACAAATCAAACACTCGCTGCAAGTAGAAGTGGTGGAAGTTATTTTACCAGCTCTACCCAAGCCTCTCTCCTTCAAATACGTGCCGAAGCAGGATATCACTTCAAAAACTCAACAAATTTCTACTTGTCTTTCACCCAAACGATTTGGGGACAAAACGCTCCGAATGCTCTGAACATTGCACTTGGACTTCAATTTCAACTTCAAAATCATCAACAAACTGAACCAACTAGGTTCAATACTGTAAATTATTCGCTAGAGGCAAATATTCTCGCATCGAATGATCGATTGAACCTTGTCAAGATCGATAAAGGCAGTCAAGATGGAATAGAAGTGGGACAAATTTTTGATATTTTTTCAGTAAATAAAGAAAAATTTCTCGGTAATGCCATTGCTCGTGGCCGCGTCTCTCATGTAAAATTAGGCGAGGCAGCAATCGAAATTACAGAGTATTATAGGGAAATTTGGATTGAAGAGAGCTTTATAGCTAAGCGTCTTATTCAATAAAAATGAAGGAGAAATGGGTGACTCAACGAATCGTTCTAATTCAAGTGATTTTTTTTGCCATTGCGTTTTCATTTCCAAAAATAGGACTTGCAGGTAAATTTGCTAATCAATTTACAGAGTTTGAACTCCCACCCCAATGGCAATGTAATCTTGAAGGAGCTGAATGGATCTGCCAAAGTACTAATGAATCCAAGAAAAAAGATGCAGTCATTGTTTTGGCAGCTAAACTCAAAGGCGATCAAGATAGTTTAGATCAATACCTTGCTTATCTAAAAGCATCCAAAAATTACATCAATGTCCTAGGAAAACCGGCAAAATCAGATCCAAAATACGCGAAAACGGTCAATATCAATAGTCAAGCCTGGGTTGACGCTCTGCACATGGAATCTGAAATTCCAGGTTTTTACACTCGGTATCTTGCTACAGTCAAGCAAGACATCGGAGTGTTAATTACCTATTCCATTCATAAAACGAAATATCAGCAGTACCTACAAGACTTTGACAATATGGTAAAAACTTTGAAAGTGTTCCGAAAAACCGGAGGAATCAATGCTGCACCCAGCAACGGTAACCTGTTTCAGAATACTCAAATCCCAGTTAATATTGCAAATGATACCATCTTTCCTACGACTCAAATCCAAGGCGCTGCAGATAATAAGCCCGCACGACCAGCAGATCAAAAACTCCCTTGGCCTATTCTTTTGGGTGGAGCAGCTGTGATTGGCTTTATCGTCTGGAAAAAAAGAAAAAATAACCTGAATTAAGAAACTACACTTCAAATTGAGCTGCGACCCGCCGAGAAGGCTTGGGCCCCAATGCTAGAATACTCCTGCGTTTGTCACGAAAAAGAGTTTTTGCCAAACGCTGCAAGTCTAGAGGAGTCACCGCATCAATTTGTCGACAAACTTCTTCTACTGAAAAATAACGATTCAAGAAAATTTCATTTTTTGCAATACTCGACATTCGCGCTTCGACACTATCAGCAGAAAGAAAAATCGTCCCCTTGAGATTATCCTGAATGACTTTTAAATCTTTTTTTGAAAGGGGGTTTTCCTGAATTTTCTGAACACTTTCTTCAATTAATTTCAAACAGAGGAGAACCTGAGCCATTCCAGTCGCTACATAAATGGAAAAAATCCCTGTATCAATAAAGGGTGACAAATTGGAATAGACTGTATAAGCCAATCCATTTTTTTCTCGAATCTCTTGAAAAAGAGCAGAGCTCATCCCACCCCCAAGATAAACATTTAATAAAAAAGCTGCAAATCGATCTTGAGATGCATAATGAGGTCCGGGAACTCCCCAAATCAAATGAACCTGTTCTGTTTGCCGCTCGACCCACCAAGTTCCCATCTGCAAGGAGGGAGCAGCAGCCATAACTGGAGGTTTCTGAAACATTTGAGCCCTTCCAGGCCAAGGCTTTCTACCAAAACGAGAAAGAGACTTAACTAAAGTATCATGAACAATATCTCCTGCAACAGAAATGACCAACTGATCAGGACGATAATAGTTATGAAAAAACTGCACAACTTCTTCTCTCTTCATTTGCTTAATGCTCTTCTGAGTACCTAAGATGGGTCGTCCTAACCCATGTTCAGGATAAACAAGCTCATAAAATAAATCATGCGCAAGCTCCTCCGGAGATTCCTCTACCATTGAAATTTCTTGCAAAATAACGCGGCGCTCTCGCTCAAATTCTTCCTTCTGAAAATCGGAATTCAATAAAACATCCGTCAAAATATCCAAGCCCAAACGATAATCGCGATCTAAAAGTAAAAGATGAAAACAAGTGATCTCTCGAGTTGTAAACGCGTTAAATTCGCCTCCTACTTGATCTACTTCCCGTGCGATGTCCAAAGCAGTTCGCGTCTTTGTGCCTTTAAAAAGCATGTGTTCTAGAAAATGTGACACTCCCATCACACCTACTGTTTCATGGCGGGTTCCAGTTTTAACCCAGACCCCCATAGAGAGACTTCTAAACTGACCTAACCTTTCGGAGAGTAATGTCAGACCATTTTCAAATACTGTTTTTTTAAAAGGGATTTTTTTAGGCTGAAGCCGTTTCAACATCTCATTATCGTAACACATCTGAAGTGGGGCGTTTCCGAGGCTTCGATTTTTTTTTGCGGCGCTTGAGCGAGCGTTCGACCAAAGAGAGCGTTTTTTTCAGACGAGCGACATGAACAATCCCGGTACCCGGAATAGTGAGAGGAGCTGTAGTTACCCCAATCACAATCCCTGTCGTAGGGGCACGGATCTGAGTCACTGTTTTCCCAAAAGGATTCAAAATAGAACCAATCCAATCCCCCTGATAAATCAGATCACCTGGCTTCACGACAAGATCCAAAATACCGCCCTTTTCAGCCCTTACCCAATCACTTGCTTTTACGATAACTTGAAAAGGAGGACGAGCCTCTTCATACTCTGGCCACATTCCCATTTCAGAAAAAACGCTCAAAACACCATTCAACCCAATCAGTGAAGTCTTCCTAGAAAATCTTTGGGTTTCTCCTGCTTCGAAAAGAATGGTGGGTACCCCTATGTCTGTAGCTTCTCTCCTGAGGGAGCCTTTCACTCCTCGCTGATCGACCAGCACAGTAGCTCCAAAAGCTCTAGCTAAATTTCTCACTCGCGGATGACTCATATCCCCGCGAACATGAGGTAGATTTAAACGGCCACTAGCCGCTGTATGAAGATCTATACCAAAATCACATTTTTGAATAATCTCGGAAAACAAACGGTAAGCAAATCGTTCAGCATTATTTCCGTTTCTTTTTCCAGGAAAAAACCGATTGAGGTCACGATGATAAGGTAAATATCTAGATTGAATCAAAAAACCAGGAATATTCACAACTGGTATTGCAATTAAAGTTCCAGAAAGCTTTTCGTGATCCACATCAAAAATAAGCCGCCGAACAATATCCGCACCATTAATCTCATCTCCATGAATAGCAGCGAGGACAAACCCTATTGGTCCCGGCTTACGTCCTCGAATCACAGTCACTGGGACTTGAATAGCTCCTGAAAGAAAAGATTCGGAGACCTTTAAATAGATCTCCCGCGTTTCCCCCGCTGCTATCCGAATCCCGCTAATTGAGAAAACAGTCTCACTTGAGTCCATCCTTCTTCTAGTATAGAAAATTTAATCATCCTATGAAGCAAAAAAAAGCAAATTTAAGTAAAACTTCTCGTCCCACTTCGATTTCCTCGACTTTAGATGAGGAAGACTCTCTAGAAACGGAGGAAATAGAAGACGAAAAAGAAGTTATTGAGCTAGAAGATCCATCCGATGCAGAAATAGAATCGAGCTTACCTGTTGCAATCCCTTCTCTCGAAACAGAAGTCAAATCGATTTCAGCAAATGACCCTCTGAAACGTTACCTCGAGGAAATTCGACGTTACCCTTTATTAGACCCTTCGGAAGAATACGCTCTCGCCATTAAACTCAAAGAAACCGGAGATTTACAAGCAGCTAAAGCCCTTGTTTCAGCTAATCTACGCTTAGTCGTTAAAATTGTTTTCGAATACCGCACTTTCTATTCCAATTTATTAGACCTCATCCAAGAAGGTAATATTGGTCTCATGAAAGCCGTCTCTAAGTTTGACCCCACCAAAGGCGCAAGATTAGGCTATTACGCTTCTTGGTGGATCCGCTCCTATATTTTAAAATACCTTCTCGATAACTTTCGTTTAGTTCGAGTAGGTACTACTCAAGCTCAAAAAAAACTTTTCTATCATTTGATGCGTGAAAAAGAGAAATTGGAAGCCCAAGGACTTTTAGCCGGTCCAAAACTCTTAGCAGAAAAACTGAATGTCCGAGAGAAAGACGTCATTGAAATGGAACAACGGCTTTCCGGTCGAGGAATTGAGATGTCCTTGGACACTTCTGTAGACCCAGCTGAGGGCCATCCCACATCTCATCTCGACTTATTGGTGGATAGCACTGAAAATGCCGATGAAGCACTTGCGCGCCACCAACTCCTGCGTCTTTTAAGGGACCAACTTCCGGCTTTTCAAAAAACCTTGAATGAGAAAGAACTCAAAATCCTAAGTGACCGGCTCCTAGCCGAAGAGCCCAAGACACTGCAAGAAGTTGCAGATCTTTACGGACTCACAAGAGAACGCGCCCGACAAATTGAAGCTAAAGTAATTGAAAAGCTAAGAGATTTCTTGAAGCCCATTTTTTAGACAAAGAGGACGAAACGGTTTTTTCTTTACTTTCCCATTCTCCCCATGATAGTTCCTGACCAAAATAAATAGTAAAAAATGAATCCAATCAATTATTTTAGGTAGAAATCATGGCAGGAAAAACCGCAGTTAAAGAAAAAAAGTCTAAAATCATAAAAAAGCATGCTTTAGGTGCAAATGATACAGGCTCTCCAGAAGTCCAAGTTGCACTTCTCACGAACCACATCAATGAGCTCAATGAGCACTTCAAAATTCATCCTAAAGATCACCACTCGCGCCGTGGTCTTCTTAAGATGGTTGGACAACGTCGACGGCTTTTGACCTATTTGAAAGACT
Source organism: Oligoflexia bacterium (assembly GCA_903928955.1). GTDB lineage: Bacteria > Bdellovibrionota > UBA1018 > UBA1018 > UBA1018 > CAIYTD01. The sequence continues at coordinate 6,359 of CAIYTD010000347.1, forward strand.
CTGATCAAAGACGTTATGTTCAGCTCATTCAATCTTTAGAACTCAGAAAATAATGAGATTCCTCTCGTTAGCCCGATCTCAGATCTAACCCCTAGGAGGGTGTATGGTTTATCATGTTTCTTGTGAGATGGGTGGCAAGACGCTATCTATTGAAACAGGCAAATTAGCAAAACAAGCAAATGGCTCAGTTTTGGTACATTATGGCGATACTCGCGTATTAGTAACTGCCTGCTCAGCACAAGAGCCTCGTGCTGGAATAGATTTTTTCCCGCTTACTGTTGAGTTTTCTGAAAAATTTTATGCTTCAGGCAAAATTCCTGGTAGTTTTCACAAAAGAGAAGGAAGGCCAACTCAGGAAGCAACTCTCTCTGCTCGCATGATCGATCGTCCTATTCGACCTCTTTTTCCAGAAGGTTACTATTACGACACTCAAGTTGTAGCAACCATCTTGTCTGTGGATCCGGAAGCAGATGTAGATGTAGCAGCAGCAATAGGAGCATCTGCCGCTCTCCATATTTCAGACATCCCTTTTAATGGCCCTACCGGTGCATGTCGAATAGGTCGCATTAATGGTCAATACGTTGTAAATCCTACATGGAAACAAATTGATACAGAAGAAACGGATATGGAAATCCTTATCGCTGGGACTGAAAAAGCGATTATGATGGTAGAAGGAGGAGCTCGCGAAATTCCTGAACCAGAAATTTTGGAAGCAATCCTGCGGGGCCACGACGAAATTAAAAAAATAGTTAAAATAGTGAATGAACTCAAAAAACTCTGTGGAAAAACAAAAAAATCATTTACTCCGGCTGTTTTGGAAGCAAGTTTAAAAACAAAAATAGAAAAACAATCTCAAAAATCGATTCAGACGGCTTTAAAAACTAAAGATAAGCAGATTCGTTCTGATTTAATGAATGCTGCAAAAAAAGCAACGGTAGAAGCCCTTACACCTTCTTCGCTCAAGGAAGCTCAACCAGACCAGGCTAAAAAGCTAGAAGCTGACGTTAAGGCTGGATTTGAACTCCTTCAATATCATTTAATGAGAGAAATGATTCTGACTGAAAAAATTCGAATCGATGGACGCAATACGACTACAGTGCGTCCCATTTCAGTAGAGGCAGGTTTACTTCCTCGGACTCATGGAAGCGCTCTTTTTACTCGAGGTGAAACGCAAGTACTTGCTGCGGTCACTTTAGGTACATCGGATGATGAGCAGATTGTTGACACTATGTTTCAAAATAGCATGCGTAAGTTCATGCTCCACTACAACTTTCCTCCCTTCAGCGTAGGCGAAACCGGTCGAATGGGTGGACAAAGTAGACGAGAAATTGGACATGGAGCACTTGCTGAACGCTCCATTCGAGCAATGATGCCGAGCTATGACAAATTCCCCTATACGGTGCGAATCGTTTGCGAAACCTTAGAAAGCAATGGTTCCTCTTCTATGGGATCTGTTTGTAGCGCATCCATGGCTCTCATGGACGCTGGGGCACCCTTTTCAAAACCTGTTGCAGGAATTGCAATGGGCTTAATTAAAGAAAATGATCGGATTGCAATTCTATCTGATATTTTGGGAGATGAAGATCATCTAGGCGACATGGACTTCAAGGTAGCAGGTACTCGCGATGGTATCACTGGCATTCAAATGGATATTAAAATTGAAGGCGTAGATGAACAAATCATGCGTACAGCTCTCCACCAAGCTCATGAGGGGCGCCTTCATATTCTCGATGAAATGGCAAAAGGGATTGAATCTCCTCGTACCGATATGTCAAAATTTGCGCCTCGAATTACGACAATCTCTGTACCTGTAGATAAAATTCGTGAAGTCATTGGTTCTGGCGGCAAAGTTATTAAAGATATCATTGCACAAACTGGATGCAAAATTGATATCAACGATGATGGAAAAATTAATATCGCTTCCAATGATGGCATCGCTGCACAAAAGGCAATTGACATGATTCGAAGCATTGTTGCCGAAGTAGAGGTTGGGAAAATCTATAAAGGGGTTGTTAAGAAAATTGTGGACTTTGGTGCCTTTGTTGGAGTTCTTCCCAATCAAGATGGTTTGCTTCACATTTCTGAAATTGCTCATGAACGCGTCAACCATGTTCTCGACTACATGAAAGAAGGCGATGAAATTGAAGTAAAAGTGATCGAAGTCGATAAAGCTGGTAAAATTCGGCTTTCTCGAAAAGTTCTTCTTCCAGCCAATCGAGCAGGGGGATCAGTTCCTACTGGGAATAAACCACCCAGCGGACCTCGATCTACTCACGACTAATTTTTAGCCCTACTCTTTTGAGTGGGGCTTATTTAAATCCGCGCAATTTTTTTTATCCCATCTGAGAAGATCACTATACAATAAGTTCTATGAGCCGAAAATCTTCTCCTGAAAAATGGTACGTTACAGATGGCAAAAAAGTAAGGGGGCCATTCACTCTCTTAGAAATTTACGAAAATATTGCTCAACATGCCATCGAAACCCATTACCTCGTATTAAAAAGCCCCTCTGAGAATCCAGATGAAAAAAAAATGACTGTGATGGATCTCATTCAATTCAATTTAGACTCAGCCTACGCCCTCCTCGAACTTCTTCAAACGCACCCACAAGAAAAACCCAATCCAGATTCCCTCATCAAAAAAAACCCACTTCGAAATCCCTTTTTCACTCCAGCTCGAGTTATTTCTCTTTCTCTTTTAGCTCTGAGCCTTTTTGGATGGCTTATTTTCACTCATCGAACTCCCACTCTACCTACTCCTCCCGCTCCTCTTGCAATTCTAGCTCCTCTGCCCCTTCCAGCTTCCACGAACAATACTCCTTCCCCGCTTCCCCCTGTGATTCTAAGACTCGCCCCCTCCCCATCAGAAACCCATGCTGAATCTACTCCTGAACCCTATACGACACTCCCATTTGAAGCACCCTCTCCTGAACCATCACCTTCTACTGAAGTAAACCCAGAGCCAGTGGGCTAGTCCATTGAGATAATTGCCGACTTGACGCAACTGTAAACGTCAGCTAACCAAACTAGTTGAATGTTCAAAAAACGCGGCACGTTAATAAGCCTGGAGGGAACTGAAGGTTCTGGTAAATCCACACTCATTGAGCAAATTTCCAATTTACTCAATCAAATGGATTACCCCACTCTTTGCACTCGAGAGCCAGGAGGCTGTCCGGTGGCAGAAAAAATTCGTTCTGTCCTTCTTGAAATGCCTATGGATCCTTGGACTGAACTCTTACTTTATGAAGCCGCCCGAGCTGAACATTTAGCAAAAATAATTCAACCCGCTCTCTCTGAAGGAAAAATCGTTCTATGCGATCGGTTTACAGACTCAACGCTTGCCTATCAAGCTTATGCACGAGGACTTCCTTGGAAAAAAGTTAAAACCTTAAATTTCCTAGCAACAAGGGGAATCGAACCTGACCTTACACTTTTTTTAGATATTGATCCAGAAAAGGGACTCAGCAGAGCACGCGATACGAATCGATTCGAAGCAGAGGGCATTGCGTTTCATAAAAAAGTCAGAGAGGGATTTCTCAAAGCAAGAAGAGAGAATCCCAAGCGCTGGTTGACTTTTCAAACAGCTGATCACTCTCCACAGGAACTCGCCCAACAAGCGATTGAGGGACTCAAAAAAAAATTAAAAAACCAATTGAGAGAAATAAAACGTGACTCATTTTAACGTATTTCAATACCATGAGAAGACTCTCAATGGACCTATGAAAGAATGGCAAAAAAGAAAACAATATCCGCCTGTTCTCTTATTGACAGGACAAACAGGAATAGGAAAGCGTTCTGTTGCGCATTCTTTAGCACAGTGGATTCTATGCGAAAAAAAAAATGTACTGAAGCCTTGTGAAATCTGCAGTTCTTGCCAAAAAACAAAACTGGGAAACGAAGTCAATCTGATGGAGATCACGCCCCCTTCAGATGAAGAATCTTCTGCTCAAACTCTAAAAATTGATCAATTTCGAAAACTGAAAGCATCCTCTGGATTTCATGCACATGCAGGCACCTACAAAACGGTTCTCATACCTAATGCTGAACGCATGACACCTCAAGCAGCCAATTCGATGCTCAAGCTCCTAGAAGAACCTCCTCAAGGCTGGATTTTCTTTTTAACGGCAAGCGACCCTACTCTACTGCTGCCAACGATTGTCTCACGCTGTCAAGTGTTAAGACTCAAACCGTTCTCTCTTGAGCTCATTCAAGAACTTCTACAAAAAGAAGGAATGACTCCAGAACGAGCAGAGATTTCTGCTCGTTTCTCACAAGGCAGTTGGAATCGAGCTCTCCGATTCACAGATGACCTCATCTGGAACCAAAGAAAGACATTCTTTCATTTCTTTCAAGATCCTGGGTCTGTTTTTCATTCTCTGATAGAATGGGCCTCTCAGGACTCCTCTCAACTGGAAACTCTTTTAGACCTTCTAGAACAGGTAACTTCTGATTTTATCCGCTGGTCTGTCCAAGCGAAAACAAATCCTCTCCAAAACTATCTCTGGATTCATTCAGATCAACAAGAAGTGCTCACGTCGTATGTTCAAAAATGGACTCAAAAGAACAATAAAATCGACTTAGCTTACTCCTTTTGGATGAACCAAGCTGAAAGGCTTGCAAAAGCTCGACAAGAATCCATAACGCCCATGAACCGCAAATTACTCATCCAAGATTTACTACTACCTTGGATGGGAGCACATGCATGATTCTAATGGAAAACATCGGCAAACAATTTGAAGGCTCTTGGATATTTAGAAATCTCTGGCTACAAGTAGCCCCCCAAGAATCTGTGGTACTCATTGGTCCATCAGGAGGTGGAAAAAGCGTCCTTCTGAAAACAATCGCTGGACTGCTCAACCCTGACGAAGGGAAGATTCAATTAGGCAGCAAAAACATAGGAATGCTTTTTCAAAAAAATGCTCTGTTTGACTCATTTACAGTCGAAGAAAATCTGTTATTCCCTCTCCGTGAAATAAAAAAAATAATAGGAGCAGAAGCAAAAAAAATTGCTTCCCGATTTTTAGCATCCGTAGGACTACTAGGTACAGAGAAACTCTTCCCGGACGAGATTTCAGGAGGAATGCAGAAACGACTTGGAATTGCTAGAGCCCTCATCGTTGAACCTGAAATTATTTTATACGATGAGCCTACTGCAGGACTCGATCCAATCACATCAAAAATGATTGCTGATCTCATTAAGACACTCCGAATAGAAGGCAGAAGCACACTGATCGCAGTAACAAATGATATGCAACGTGCTTATCAGATTGCCGACCGGGTTTGCTTATTAGCCCAGGGACATCTCCTGGACGGAGGAACTCCAGCAGACTTACAGGCATCTCAAATCGCTGAAATTCGCCAATTTATCTATGGTTTTAAAAATGGACCCTTAACCCAGGGGCTAGCGTGAGCATTCGATTTGAATCTGTCACAAAGTCTTTCGGATCAAAAATAGTACTTCAAAATATTTCATTTCAAGTTTCCAAAGGCGAAATTCTCTTTATCCTAGGGAAAAGTGGAATGGGAAAGTCAGTAGTACTAAAACAAATTGTAGGATTAATGAAGCCGGACTCAGGTTCTGTTTTTGTCGACGAGGAAGATGTCACGTCGCTATCTTCTGAGCCGTTAACAATGATTCGAAGAAAATGCGGAATGGTATTTCAACATCCCGCTCTCATGGACTCACTCACTGTTCTTGAAAATGTAGGATTTGGATTGAGAACTTTATTTTCAGAAAAAAAAACCCAAGATATTGTGGTCGAAAACCTTGCATTAGTGAATTTAGG
>CAIYTD010000348.1 GCA_903928955.1 Oligoflexia bacterium
ATAAAGTCATCATACCAATCTCTAAACTTTTTGACATAAATAGATTATAACAGATAAGGCTCATTGTTTTACTCTTTCTATAAACTTTCATGAGTCTATATCCTCACTATTTAACACGTCTTCTAATTCAGAGACAACTATATCCCTATCTGTAAAAGTTTTGACTAGGAACCATCTCCCCTGCCACGAATAAGAATCACATATGTTAAACTAATTACATGATAAAGAAGACAACCACCGCAACATTCAAAGATGGTGGTTATACCGGACAATATGATTGGCAAGGTGGTATTCCTTTGTCTGTAGGTGAAAAGGTACTAGTTACACTTGACGGAGAAAAGTTGAATTATATATGCACAGGAGGACAATAAATAATAAGCTTTATTTAATTAGAAAATCTCTTAGGCAATTATTATTTACGAAAGGACAATTGACATGACAACATCAATTAACGATGAAGATAAGGCTTTAATAAACGCTGCAAAGGCCGCCATCTCAGCGCACCATAAAGGTGAGAGCCACAAGCTCATCACCGCCATGCAAACCGTAGAAGGCAATATCCATTATGGCATAAATATTCAATTGGATCATATTCGACGGGCATCTGCCTGTGCTGAATCTGGAGCTATTAGTAGCGTTGTTTTGGCAAAAGAAACTCCAAATTTATCTGTAACAGTTTATCGTGATTCCGGTGGTACAAATGATATTGTCATCGCTAATCCATGTGGGTTGTGCCGCGAGATGTTAGCAAACTTTTATCCCGATCTCGATGTGATCATCGATGATGGTGGCAATCTTAGAAAGAGTAATTCTAACGAGTTTCTACCCTTTAAATATCGCGAAGATTAATTTAGCCAGGGTAGCTATTGATGCCACCATTTCGGAGCAGGAATTTGACGCCTACTATACACTGAGTTTGAACGGTTCAGTGGACAATGATAGAGAAACGTTTGTAAATATAATCAGGGAGATTATCGCATGACAAAACAAGATTTGTATTTCGTTACATCTAACAATAAAAAGTTCGAAAGCCTCAGTAAGATGCTTGCTCCTGTTGAAATTAATCTGCTTCGGCTAGAATACGATTTTGACGAAGGTCGTAATTTATCCATTGAATCAGTTACTAAGAGTAAGCTTAAACAGGCAAAACAAGCTTTTCCCGGTAAAAAACTTATTGTAGATGATCGTGGGTTTTTCATTCCTGCACTAAACGGATTTCCTGGTCCATTTGTCAAATTACTTCTTGATAGCTTTAGCTACAAGGGTCTCGTTAAGTTAATGGACGGCGAATCAGACAGGCGCGCACTATTCTCTTATGCTATTGGTTATTTTGACGACCATACGGATCATATCTTGGTGGCGAACGAAGAGGGGTTCATAACAGAAGAGGCAAGAGGCAATAACTTGCATGGATGGACTGAACTACTGTATGTCTACGGTCACCCGAGTTATCCAGATAGAAGTCTTGCTGAGCTTACTGACGTAGAATGGGATGATTATCTAGAGCAGATTAAGGATATTGACCCTTTTGCTTTACTGAAAAAACATTTAGAGACCCATGCAGAGGCTTAGAACGTGAAAACCATATTAATGACTGGGGTTTGCGGAGTCGGGAAGTCGACTTTATCCAGTGAGCTTTCGCAATCTATCGGCTGCACCTGGGGTGATTATGCGGATATTATGCTTGATGTCATGGGCGAGACAGATAAAGATAAAATCCAGTTTCTAGAGGAGATGGATAAGCTAGACATTATCGATAAGGCTGAGCTAGTAGCCTCAGAAAGGTTTGCGGACGCATCAACAGACGACAAGTTACATATCTTCGAAAACCATCTTTCTATCGTTCAAGACGGAGAAATACTTACTTTCCCTATGACCGACTACGATAGGTACAATAGCATTGGAATAATCGTGGTAGAGGCGTTATGCAAAACGATCATAGATAGACGAAAAACAGATCCTGCGCGCAGCCGTCTTGTCGAGACAGATGATTTAATTGATAGACAACAACAAATAAATCTCAAAGAGGCAAATAAAGTGTCCTCATACCTAGATATCCCCTATGTGCGCATAGTCAATGAGGAGAAAGACTTGTCCATCGCAGCACTTCGATCTTGGTGTGTTTCTCTCACGAGTTAAATATCAATATTTATTGGTACTTATATTAACTGTGTAGTTGTCATCCGTTACCATAGGGGTTAACTATGTTATACGAGTCGCTCTTCTATTACGCTACGGTGGTGAATAGAGTTCTAACTTGTAATAGCACGCCCTGCCATACAATTAAATAAATATTTGCGTATCGTATATTGACTCTAATCGTATCAATGTGATACGATTAGTTATATGAAAGACATAAATTTAATTACATTATTTACAAAAGATTCATCTCTTAGCTCATCTGAAGTCGCCGCCTTATCGGCAAAAAAACAATCCTTAGTTACGGTCAAAAGACAGTTATCTCAACTGAAAAAGGAAGGTTATCTTGTTCAATCAGGTGCCGGTAGGTCGATAAAATATAATCTAAGCAAAAAAGGTATCCTACTTAAACCTTTCAACATAAATGAATATTTAGATTTAAGTCCTGACGAACGTTTACAAAATAATAATTTCCAATTCGACGTGTTAGAGCCCCCATTTATATCACTATTCACGGATAGCGAATTAAGCATGCTTGAAAATGCTACTTAACGATATAGATTGAATGCTAAAAATAGCACACAAGAAGTACATAAAAAAGAGCTAATGCGTTTTATTATCGAATTTTCATGGAAGTCATCAAAAATAGAAGGCAATACTTACGATCTTATATCAACTGAAAGATTAATATTATATGGTGAAAAATCTCAAAAAAACACTGAATTCGAGACTCAAATGATATTGAATCAAAAGAATGCCCTTGAATTTATTATAAAAAATATGGAAATATGGACAAACCCAAAAATTAGTTCACTAGAAATGCTACACTCATATGTTGGAGATAAATTAGGTATTGCAAAGAATTTACGGAAAACTCTCGTGGGTATTACGGGGACTAATTATCGCCCCCTTGAATCTGAATTTCAAATTCGAGATGCCTTACAATTACTATTTAAATACATTAGCTCTACAGAGAATATTTATGAAAAAGCTTTACTTTGTGTATTAGGAGTAAGCTATATACAGCCTTTCATTGATGGTAATAAACGAACAAGTAGGCTTCTCAGCAACGCAATCTTACTTTCTGAAAATTATGCACCACTCTCTTATCGTAGTGTTGATGAAAGGGAATATAAGGAAGCATGCTTAGTCTTCTATGAACAAAATAGTCTAGAACCTTTTAAAAAAATATTCATTGATCAATATATTTTTTCAGCAAATAATTATAATATTGCTAATTTGTAGGATACCTGGGCTGCAATTCATATCCTAATTTAAAAATATATCTTCATTAATTCATGAGTTTATGTCCTCACTATTTAACACATCTTCTATTTCAGAAACAACTATATCTTCATCTTTACTCGTTTTGACTAGGAACCATCTCCCCTGCCAGGTATTGTAAATACTACGACATAATGTTGTAGTATTTTTTATTTATAGATTTTCTAGGGGTATGCCCGTTTTTTCAGATACTTTTCGTGCCCATTCAAGTAGTTTTTCGAACTGATTATCTCTTGCAGCAAGTTCTGTTTCAT
>CAIYTD010000349.1 GCA_903928955.1 Oligoflexia bacterium
ACCCAATTCTATTTCTGAATGAAGAGGCAGGAAAAATGAATTCAAATTTAAAAATACCGGTTATTTTAGCATCAACATCACCCAGAAGAATCCATTTAATGAGTCAGCTTCATTTCCCCATTGAAATACAGGCTCCAAATATAGATGAACTGCCCAAACCCAAAGAAAAGCCATCCCATCTCGTAGCTCGATTAGCAAAAGAGAAAGCAGAATCTGTTCGCAAAATTGCAATTCAACAATATAAAAGTAGTCTGATCATTGCGGCGGATACACTCGTGATCGCTCCTATCAGTAAAAAAATTTTAGGAAAACCAAAAAATCCTGACGAGGCCAGAAAAATGCTGAAGTCATTGGCTGGAAAAACTCATACTGTATTAACGGGATATTGTATTCTACTTGCAACTCCCCAAAAAAAATGTAAACAAGTCGTTCGAGTTGTCTCCACTCAAGTTACATTTCGTCCCCTGACAGAAAAAATAATTGACCTATACGTTCTCTCAGGCGAACCCATGGATAAAGCAGGCTCTTACGCTGCACAAGGATTAGGAATGACTCTTATTGATAGTATTCGTGGTAGCTATACGAATGTAGTAGGCTTGCCTATAGCTCAAGTTTTTACGGATCTAGAAAAAATTTTCAAAATCAGCCTTTTCAGCTGGACAAAATGAGCTCAAACACTGCAATCTCCTCCGCTCAACGCTACCAGCAAGTACTTAAAGAAATAAAAATTACAAAACAAAACAGCCGTGATAGTCAAACTACCTTAATCGCTGTCAGTAAAACACAATCTACCGATGCCATTGAAGAACTTTATCAATTAGGCCATCGCGATTTTGGAGAAAATTATGCCCAAGAAATGATTCAAAAAGCTAGAGAACTCATTGCACGAGGATGCACAGGGATTCGATGGCACTTTATTGGCCATCTTCAAACTAATAAAGTAAAGCTTGTAATTCCGTATGTCTCTATGATTCACACTTTAAACTCAGAGAAACTTGCAAAAGAAATAGCAAAACAATGGTCACTCGCAAATAGACAAGATCGGCTTCCTGTTTTCATTGAAGTCAATCTCGACCATGAAGCAAATAAATCTGGAATACCTTGTACTCAGGTCACAGAATTTACCGAGCAAATTCATTCAATACCAGAACTCGATCTCCAAGGCCTCATGTGTATCCCTCTTTCCAATGAAGATCCCCGAACCCGCTTTGCGCTTTTACGCGAACTAGAATGGAAGGCCAGACCAATTTCAAAAGGAAAACTCTCAATGGGAATGTCCAAGGACTTTAAAATTGCTCTCCAGGAAGGGGCCACTCATATTCGAATAGGTACTGCACTTTTTGGGTCGCGTCAGCAATTTCCAATACAATAACACAGTAAGCCATCTCTCAATTTTGGCTCAAACCATGTTGACTTCGGAGGCATCATCTCACCGCGATCTGAAACTTCCATCACATCTCTCACCTGAGTAGGATGTAAAGCAAATCCAATTTCAGCTAATTTCGAATCCACTATTCTCTCAAGCTCGAGCAACCCTCGAATTCCACCTACAAAATCCATTCTCTTATCTGTTCTTGGGTCTGAGATTCCAAGAATAGGCTCTAATAAGTGCTCCTGAAGTACAGCTACATCAAGTCGCTCATCCCAATCAACAAACTGAGGCTGAAGACAGTACCACTGCTTTTGAAAATACATTCCAAACTCATGCTTTTCAGGCAGGAATTTTTTCATTTGCTTCACATTAAAATATTTTTCCACTTTGTTCATGAACTCACTAGGATTCATTCCAAAGAGATCTTTGACAACCCTATGATAAGGTAAAATTTTTAATTGGCTTGAAGGAAATGCTACTGCAAACATAAAATTATAATTTTCATTTCCCTGATGTTTCAGATTTTTTTTAGCCAGCTCCTGACGCACTCGACTTGCCGCTGCAGCTCGATGATGACCGTCAGCAATATACAAAGAAGAAACATCTTGATCAAAAAGTGCCACTAATGCTTCTGATTGAGAAATCACCCAGACCGAGTGACGAATGCCATCAGACGCAGAAAAATCATAAAGAGGCCGCATTAACTGAATTTTTTTCATCTGCGCATTGATTTCAGGCACGTCTTGATAGGTCAGAAAAACAGGACCTGTTTGAGCAGAAAGCTCGAGAATATGACGCGTGCGATCGTCCTCTTTTTCTCTGCGTGTTCGCTCGTGCTTTTTAATGAAATTCGACTCATATTCATCGATTGAAAAACAACCTGCTATTCCAACCTGCTCGTGGTCTCCCATCTGAACTCGATAAAGATATAAGGAGTCCTCTGCCTCGCGAAGCATTGGGCAATCTCGAATTAATTTTTGAAAGTTCTCTGAAGCAACCTGATAAACCTCTGAAAGATAGGGATCAGTGCCTAATGGAAGGTCGACTTCTGATCGCGACACATGCAAAAAACTCCACGGATTTGCTGAAGTTAATTCTAAAGCTTCTGCATAATTAATGACATCATACGGAACGGACGCAACTTGCGATACTCGATGCATTTCAGGTCGTAAAGCTTTAAATGGACGTAAAACTGCCATATGAATTCCATATTCAAAAACCCAAATAACAGCAAACAAAATTCACTCGAAACACCACTCGATTTCTGATAGCCTCTCTCACTCTGTGCCCGTAGCTCAGTTGGATAGAGCGTCAGCCTCCGAAGCTGAAGGTCGCACGTTCGATTCGTGTCGGGCACGCCAGTTTAACTTACTGAAATCAAAGAGAGATCCATATAAATTTTCAACAAAAACTGCTACTTTCGTTTTACATGTATAAGAGAAAGTTAGTTTTATCATCCCTAAAATCATCCTTTTTCCTTTAGGGTCCTCGGCAAGTAGTAAAAAGTTATTTACTCAAACACGCTTTGAGCATCGATCTATTGCAATCGGATCTTTTCATTAAATACAAGCTCAGGCCCGAGCTTCTGCGTGAAGAACTGGCCCATCATCCAAAAGAGCGTTGGATCGTCATTGATGAAATCAAAAAAATCCCCGTACTTCTAGACGAGGTGGACGAGCGATTTGGAGGAAACTGTTGAGACTAAGTGCCACAGAGCTAGGATCTGCATTTGATTTAAACAGAATGCTGAATCAGGGAACTCTCCCTCAGACCTCCTGAGATCGTATTGTGTGGACTATCTGAAGGAGGAAATTGCTGCAGGAGGTCTGGTGCGAAACCTCCCCCAATTCTCTACTTTTCTCGAAGCCGCTTCCCTTTCGGATACAGAACAACTGAGCTTTGCTACTCTTGCTCGAGATGTAGGTGTATCCGCACCCACTGTAAAAAATTATTTTGAAATTTTTGAAGACACACTCATCGGTAATTTTCTTCAAGCTTTTAGGTATCATCCCAAAAGACGTTTAGAGCTTTCGCCTAAGTTTTATTTTTTTGACGTGGGAATAGTCAACCATTTAGCAAAACGCGGAAAAATCCAGCCGGGCACTGAAAGAATTCGTCAGGACCACCTCAAAGGACTCCGTGAAGTCATTACAGATTATCCAAAAATTAAACGCAGAATTGTGATCTGCATTGAAAAGACGCGACGAATCACAGACGACAAAATAGAAATTCTCCCTTACTCTGATTTTCTCGATGAACTTTCGGCGGGAAAATTATTTAGCTAAAAGCGTATCCATTTCTGTAGAAAATATATGCCAATATTAATTGCTTCAAACCCCAAACAACTTAATTATTTCTGCTTTTCTAAAAGAGAAAATTTTCTCAATATCTTTTTTGACCCATCGTCCAGCAAAAATTTTCCCCACCCCTCCGAGTGGCAACCTGTAAGAAACAGAGTCTCCGACGAGAGTACCCATTCGTAAGCTTTCAAAACTATGTATATGATACCATTTAGAATAGGGCCCTTTTATTTGCTCGTCAGCAAAGGATTCATTAGGCTTAAAATCATGAATGAGTGTTTTCCATGTCATATCAATACCATGCACTCTAATCCGATAGATAATTTCAGTCCCCGATTGAATGGTCTCAGACGATTGAGAAATAATTTTAAAGTGAAGCCAGGGAGGAGTTAGTTTTTCAAGATTTTTAGGGTCCTGAAAAAATTGAAAAATAGTTGAAATCGGCTTTTCTATAAATTGAAGCGCTTCAAAGGATTGATTCGGATAATCTGAAAAAATATTGCTGAGAGCTCGATCAAGAGTTGAGTAACTAAACTGCATGCCTATTAAATCAAGCTGTACAGGCAAAACACGGGTACTACTAAGAATCGTCTCGGACATTTCTCCCAATGCTAACTTTAAAACACGAGTAGGGGCACTTAATACACTAGTTTTATGAAAAACAGAGCTTAGTATTTTAGTAAAATGACTATTTGTAACAGGTTGCGGCGCAACAACATTGACAGGTCCCTGGATTGTTTTATTTTTTAAGACAAAAGAAAAAGCTTCAATAACATCATCGATGTGAACCCAGCTCATCCATTGATTGCCCATTCCAAGTGATGCCCCTAATCCAACAGAAAATAGAGGCGACATTTTGGGTAATGCACCCCCTTCACTTGCTAGTACAATCCCTATTCGCATATTAATAACCCGACAGACTCCCGCTTCAGACGCAAGATTTGCCTTAGCCTCCCAATCACGACAAACCTCAGCTAAAAATCCTTTACCTAAACTCGCAATCTCCGTCAGTACTTCATCCCCTCGATTGCCATAAAAGCCAATGGCAGAGGCAGAAAGCATTAATTGAGGTCTGCGAATTCCAAGCTGCCTCATTCCTTGAACTAAATGATCCGTTCCTATTACTCTTGAATCATAGATTTTTTTCTTCTGTACCGAGCTCCAGTAAGCAGTGGCTATAGACTCACCCGCTAGATGAATCACTGCCTCCACTCCAGAAAAAACCTCGGGACCAGGAACTTGTTGGGTAAGATCACATTCAAAAATTTGACAAGGCAGCCCAAGAGCTTTACTTGCTCCTTTTTTATTCCTACTCAGGAGCACAAGGTCATGACCATCTCGAAATAAACGGACCAATAGTTTTTGTCCAATGAGACCAGTCCCACCAGTCACTAAAATTTTCATAAAAAGAACGATAGCACGCTGGTGAGCAAAAAGAAAAAAACTTTAAAACATCAATCCGAAATTTGCACCAAATATCAATATTAAAGAACTGCCAATCACAATATAGTGCCCAGACCTAAAAACAAACCCTTTAGGGCTTCGGTATTCATAACCTCCACCCATTACTGCCGCAAGTCCCCCAGCCTCAAATGTAATATTAGGATTAATTGTTTGAGTAGAAGAAATAAAATCTACTCCGCCAGTAACAAAGAAGCGATTTGAGTTCAAAAAATAATAATAATTAACATAAATCGGAATAACTGTAACAACGCTAGATTCTCTTTTCCATAAAAAACTCTTATCCCAAACTGAAGCCCCAAATCCTAATAACAAGCGATCTGAAAATTGGTGATCAAAATTAATGGAATACAACCAAGCTCTTCCAAATAATTCAACAGAAATTAAATTAGTATGTTTATCTTCATATTCTCCTGCATTGCGACCCTGTCTCTGAACTGGAAACATACTTTTTAAATCCGGATCTATTTCGTCAAATTTCGGGTTTATTCCCAAATGAAATGGCGTACCTTTAGAACACTCATAGGAATTTAAAGCAGTAGAATCAATAGGAGATGTAATGGCTGAAAGAGTTGAACACCCTAAAATACAGAATAACTTAATATAAAAAAATAATAAAAGTACTAATTTCATTTCTATTTTAACAACTAAATATATATAAAAATTATAATTAAATTAATTGCCAAGTCAACTTCTATCTAGAAAAAATTAACACAATGCAATAAAGTTTAAATTTATAGTTAAATAATAAGAGTTCATATTCATCGTAACCAATTTAAAAAATAATTCCTCGATCACGCTTTCGCTGTAAGGAGTTTTTAGATTTTTTTATCAACACTGGAAGTGACTTTTCATCTTCTACTTGGAAAACGCCCAATTCTAAAAATCGTTTTTTATTCACTTCAATAAATTCTCGACCAAAATAATACTTCTCAAATAAGGAGGAATCCCACTGACCTAAAACTGCAACTGCCACAAAAAGAGCTTCAATCGTTGCCAACCCAAACTCTGGATCCGTTTTTTTTGCACTTCGACGAGGATACGCAGTCTGAAAACCTGCAGGAATACTTACAAATAAAGGTAAATCACCTTGAATTCGACGCATTAACCCATCCAAGCGGCTCCAAACACAATCAATAGATGCTATCCCTTTGACTTCAGAAATAGAGTCTTGAACCTGAGTTAAGCATTTCCCCTCATGATGTAAAAGAAGATGAGCAGTGAGCGGACCGAAAACTGCAGCCCCTTTCACATGAATCATTCGAAAGTCTGGACGACTCAGCAAAGGTGCAATGGTACACTTATTAGCTGTTTCTTGCCTATCTAAAATAATTTCATAATACATTAGAATTCATATAAGCCGCTTAGGGGGTTTTCTCAAGTCTAGTTCAAATCAATCTATTCTAAAGCCTCAACTACCCGATTAACTGATTTTCCGTTCATTGATCTAACATGAACCAAATAATGTCCTGATGATTTGGGTGATTCCATATCTATCTGTTGTAAAAATGGCGTGAGACTCTGAGCACACAGAACTCCATGCTTAATTTTTACAACTGGTAAAACAACATAAACGTCTTTCTGTTTGTCGACGGCCACACTATCAGCATCCAAATAAGCACAGCTTGAGGTAAACACTCCAGAAAGAGTAACCGCAATTTTATCCATTTTAGCAATTACATCCGTAGTTGAAACATTCGATACTGCCGCATAAGGGTAATCATCAACAGTTGTTTTATGGGCCTCTTTCACATTCACACTCTTTTGCGCTACATGACTAGTCCCATCATTATAGTTAAAACTATAATCTCCAGGAGCTAAGCTACCGATGGAAACAACGCTAGTAAAAGGGGCTGCCATTTTTAAATGCTCCGGCATCGTATTTTCCTCTCCACAAACACCATCAGTTTTTTTAACTGCAAATTGGCGAATTCGAAAAGAATTTGTACCAGAAACTTTTTCAATCCTAGTGTTATCTATTCTATAGCAAGTATTTGGGAGAGTTCCATACAAAACAACTTCCACATTATTAGTATTATCATATCCATGATATGGAGCTAGCAAATCAGCAAGAGGAACTTCTACTGTTGTTCCTCCTGAGAGTTGAATTTCATCCGCAAAGACAGAATTTAATCCAACACATAATGTGAATATTATTAGTAATGATTGAGATAATTTCATAAATGCCCCCTTTTTTTAAGTTCTTTAATTCATTATTAGACTAGAGTAATATGAAAACCAAATCAATTAA
>CAIYTD010000350.1 GCA_903928955.1 Oligoflexia bacterium
AAAATAATTTTTTTATTTTTTGGAACTTGCTTTGCAAAGGCCTCTGTCAATACTTTAAAGGTTGCATCCCATGTTTTTTCGGCCTGTATCTTTAGACCATCATAAAAAATTGCGCTCATCCGTTCGGTAAAATGTCCTATTTGTTCGCCCATAGAACCTTTTTTTGCACCAGTTACATTAAAGAAAATAGCTTTTTTTGGCTCAAAAAAACTGCGAATCAGGAAGGTTTTTCCAACCCTCCTGCGGCCATATAAAGCAAGAAACTCAGGCCGATCTGATGAATATAGATTTTCTAAAATACTGACTTCTTCTTCTCTGGCTATCAAGCTCATCGTTATCTCCAAAACATGTGTTATTGTGCTACATTGAAGTTTATCCAATTCAGCACAATAACACAATGCATATCTTAACATTTTGAGTAGAGACCCATTGTGGATTTGAGCAATAAGCAGGCTTAAGTCGGTTGGCTATCCCCGAACCCCTTGTACGAACCATCGATGAGATTCCTGCTAGCAACCACTATTATGAGAACATTAATAACTTATAAAGAGATAAAATTGTTCTTGAGATGTCCTCTTGGTTATCTTTTTTTATACGTTCTGCAATAATATTTGGCAATGTCAGACAAAAATCGCGCACTTCCTTTTCAGAGAGATCATACCAAATAGGCAAAATATCATTTGGTTTGGCGCTATAAATTCCTTCAAATTCTTTTATTGCCTCACGGGTATTACAGATATAATTTTTAGACAAAAGAATAATACACTTCCTTGCATTTTTAATTCCTGCTTCAATTTTACTGCGTTTATTATCGCCAACCTTTAGCTGAATTTGATCGTACCAAATTGGGCAGTTTAGCGTCATAAGCCCACTTACAATTTTATCTGCAATGACGACATCTTCAGAGGAGTATGAAATAAAAGCTTTTGGATGTAGATACCCTTGCTTTTTAAAAAATGCGGGTCCTCGAACAGAAACGCTAATTGATTGATTGCTTGGAATTGAAGTTGGGCATTCATCAACCATGGTGTAAAAATAGATTTTTTTAGAAAAAACATCCTGGGTAACTCCAAGGCTCTTCTCGTATTGATTACCTGGGTTAACCGATATTCCTCCTACCGCTTTGAGCATGATTGTTTCATAATTTAATAAGATATGGTTCATCAGAGATGCAATCGTGGATTTGCTATTGCTGTTTATTATGAATGATAGAAAATATGCTGTTGAATTAGACTCGATGTGCTTATAACAAATGAAACTGATTTCTCCTTCGTCAGAAGGAGATGTAATGGGAACTTTAGAATGAAGTGTAAGCGCTGAGCTCCCCTTCAAGAAATCAAGTTTATGAAAATTTTTAATCTCTTCAAAAGAAAACATGCTACGCCGACCCCTTATACCTGATACCTTAGATCATGATCCTCGTTTCATTTTTTTCTTAGTTGAGTATTTAAACTTTACCAATGCCAAGTTGAACTCAACGCTTGCTTCTGTTTCATGTGAGTCCAGTTCTTCAGGCACAATGAGGTCTGAAATAAGCTCACCCGCACGATGCATTAATTTTTGGTATTCAGGTTCGTTGTCTTGTACGGTAGGGAGATGACTAACAATTTGGCCTACTTCGCGTACTTTTGTAAAAGTATCAATGATTCTAAGGGTTGTTTCCGTTGCTTTGACTCCTTTTAGAATGGTGGCCAACATGTATAAGCCTCTCTCTGTAAAAGCTTTTGGTGGTGTGACCCTCCCGCCCTTTGGGATTGAAATCAAAATTTTTGATTTCAATCCAAGCCATTCATTTTTGTCGAGTTCTATGATGTAGCCATCTGGAAATTTTTCTGGATTATTTTTGACTGCCTGGTTAATTTCACGTGTCTCTACATCGTAAAGTGCAGCAACATCGCTATCAATAATTACCTTCTGGCCGCGCAGGGTAATAATTTTACTTTCAACTGCAGCATCATTCAAAATATGGGACATTTCGGATCCTAATTATTTAGTGCGAGTAGTATACGCTAATTCAGTAAAAATAGAATCAGGCGCTCAGAAATTTTAGCTCACCTCCATCACCTCATTCAGTGAAGTCGTAAAATGCCGAGACCGCTGACTGTGATTGGGCAACCAATCGCGTGCAATGCCCATTGAGCCATGAAACAGCTGGTCGCGGCCAAACTTGGCATTGACTTGATCCATCAGTTGAGAGAGCTGTTGTTGGCGAGGATTTTCCTCTGGGGTGAAAAGGTCTTGTGCCAAATGGCCTTCGGGCAACAGTTCTTGAATCAGGATTCCTGTTTTTTTGTAGATGACTGAAGGGTCATAAATGGAGGTGAGGCCAGAGAGGGCAATTTGGAGGAGGGG
>CAIYTD010000351.1 GCA_903928955.1 Oligoflexia bacterium
TCATGAAATCGCTCCTGAAGCTATTTCATCTGAAGATTCTAATGATAATAAGTCTGGTAAAAATAAGCTTGAATCCGCATGATCTAGAGGGAAGGTAGTACAATGCCATTTGAAGATTTTGAAAAAATGAGTGGTTTAGAAAAATCAGCACTGCTTTTAAACGTATTAGGAAATTCAGTGACTGCTCAAATTTTTAAAAAAATGAAAGATAATGATGTAAAGCGCTTGGTAAGCGCTATGGGGCAAGTCACTAAAGTTCCTATCCCAGCTGTAAAAAGCGTACTAGAAGCTTTCTATACAGAAATTGCAGAAGAAGATACCTTGATTTTTGGCCATGCTCAAGGACGCGAATTTGTACTTTCTACACTAGGCGAGGAAAGAGCAAAAACTGTTTTAGGACAATTATCCGTATTGGAAGTAACTCGAACTTTGGAAGCATTGGAGTTAGTGGATCCTCGAACTTTGGCAAATTTCTTGGTGAACGAACACCCCCAGACAGTTGCACTTGTATTGGCTCATTTGGATCCGGCTAAAAAATGTGGGGTACTTAAGCGATTACCAGATTCGATTCAAACTGAAGTTGTATTAAGAATATCTAATTTAGACTTTATTTCTCCGAATCTAATTGCTGAAGTAGACGAAGTACTTAAGCAGGAGTTAGCTACTTTGGGTTCAATCGATACCCAGCAGTTAGGTGGAGTTCAACCTATTGCTGAAATGCTTAATGTTATGGATAAGACAAGTGAGCAAAATATTATGGCGCGGGTTGAGGAAAAAGATCCGCAGTTAGCAGAAGAAATCCGAAAATTAATGTTTGTTTTCGAAGACCTTGTTTATATTGATGATCGGGGAATGCAAATGGTCCTTAAAGAAGTTCCTAATGATAAGCTTGTTATCGCGCTTAAGACCGCTCCGGAGGAAATTCGGGAAAAGATATTTAGGAATATATCGAAACGGGCAGCAGATCTACTGCGTGAAGATCTAGAAGCTATGGGTCCAACAAAATTATCGGATGTTGAAGTTGCTCAGCAAGAGATGATTAACATTGCGAAAAAACTCGAGGCAGAAGGAAAAATAGTGATTAGTCGGGGTGGAGAATCAGACTCATTAGTCTGAATAAATAGGTATATACAGAATGTCAAAGTTTAAGCTTGCTGATTTCACGATAAGTTCAGAAAAAAATAAAAATGGAGAAATGTTAGTTACTCCCATTGACAACAAAAAAACACCTCTAGTGAGAGATTTTGAACTTACTCAGCTAAAAAAAAGTTCTTCTGAAGATTATTCTTTTGTGAAATCTAAGTACGGGCCGCTGGCATCCACGGATGATGAGCGTAGTCAAAGGCTTCAGCAAGATAGAAGGTTTAGCATTAATCCACTTCTCAGAGATCCGCTTTCGATTGAGCAAGAAGAACGTAGGGTAATCGAAGAAAAAGTAAGATTACAAATTCAAGCCTTAACAGATGAGGCAAAAGCTGAAGCTAGCATTATAGGCTATCAAGATGGGTTAAAGAAAGGTTTTGATGAAGGATTGAGTCAGTTTTGTATAGATGGAGCGAGTCGGATCGATGCATTGGAGAAGCTCACAGCCTCTATCGAGAACGCTAAAATGGAGATATTTCGAGCGAATGAAAGATTTCTAATGGAACTGATCTTTAGAATTGCCAGAATGGTGATACTCAAGGAGCTCGCGATGGATCGGGAGTATTTACTTCGCTTGGCAAAAGAGTTGATTTCTAAAATAGGCGCTAAGGATAATCTAATTTTAAAAATTCATCCCAATGATATTGAAACTGTAGGAATGATTAAAGGCGGTCTAGATAAGGCGTTTGGTGAGTTGATGAATCTGAATATAGAATCTTCTATTGAGGTGAAAAGGGGAGGTTGCCAAGTCGAAACGGAGTGGAGTTCTATCGATGCCAGCGTTGAGACTCAGCTGGAAGGCCTTTATCAATCATTAATCGGGAAGGTAACTGGTGGAGCTTAATGTGGAAGATGGATTCAAAAATTTATGAGGATCGATTGACTCAGGCTCTTCTGTATGCTGGCACCGGCAAAGTCACTAAGTCTATTGGGCTTCTTTTTGAGGCAACTCTCCCTGGGGCAGCAGTAGGTAGCCTTTGTCAAATTTTCCCTTCGGGTGATCGATTTTCACAGTATTTTATTGATGCCGAAGTGATTGGTTTTAAAGATAAAAGCGTTTTACTCATGCCATTTGATGATAGTTATGGTGTAAATAAAGATAGCTTAATAATACTGAAAAGTAAAAGTTCTACAGTGACAGTGGGTGATTCACTTTTAGGAAGAGTGTTAGATGGTCGTGGTAATCCTTTAGATGATTTAGGCCCCATTGAATTTAAAAATACTCATATTGAAGAACGCAGTCTTTATCATAAACCCTCAGATCCCATGAGCCGTCAAATGATTACTGAACCATTAGATCTAGGTATTCGGTCTATTAATGGTTTACTGACCTGCGGCAAGGGGCAGAGGATGGGAATTATGGCTGGTTCGGGCGTAGGAAAGTCTGTTCTTTTAGGGATGATGGCAAAAAATACAGCAGCTGATATCAATGTGATTGCCTTGATTGGTGAAAGAGGAAGGGAAGTTCGGGAGTTTATAGAGCGGGATTTAGGTCCTGAAGGTTTAAAAAAATCTGTCATTGTCGTTTCAACTTCTGATAAATCTCCACTATTAAGAATGAGAGGAGCATTTTTAGCGACAACAATAGCTGAATATTTTCGGGATCGAGGCAAAGATGTCCTTCTCATGATGGATTCTATTACTCGATTTTGTATGGCTCAGAGGGAAATTGGGTTGTCATTAGGTGAACCACCTGCGTCAAAAGGTTACACTCCAAGCGTTTTTTCTACTATTCCAAAATTACTTGAAAGATCAGGAATGGCTCCTAATAAAGGAAGTATTACAGGAATATATACTGTACTTGTTGAAGGTGACGATATGGATGACCCTATAGCTGATTCTGCAAGGTCTATTTTAGACGGTCATATTGTACTGAGTAGAAAAATTGCTCAGAAAAATAGATTTCCTGCAATCGATGTACTTCAAAGTACGAGTAGAGTGATGAGGTCAATTATAGATTCAAATCATCTTGAGTGGGCGGGAAAGATTCGGGATTGGATTTCAACATATGCTCAGGCGGAGGATTTAATTAATATTGGAGCATATGTTCGAGGTGCGAATCAAAAAATAGACCAATCAGTTTCTGTAATAGATAGAATTAATGATTTTTTATTTCAAAAAATGGATGAACGCACTACGATGAGCGAATCCCAAGGTTTGATGCACTCGATTGTTAGGCATGCAGAAGCATTTCTTGCTTCTCAGGCTCAATCCTCACAAACTTCAAGAACTCCACATGTTGCATCTAAAGTTAGTTTTTAAATATGCACATTTTGTAGGGTAAAATATTCAGTCTATTCAATTTATATGAATACATAGAATATAGTAATTGAGATGGAAAAATTTAGATTTAAATTTCAATCAGTGCTTCAAGTGAGAAAGGTAAAAGAGGAAGAAGCATTAAGATTATTATCGATAGCTCAAGGTTTTTATCAAAGCGAGATAAGGAACAAAAGTTTTTTAATTTCAGAATTAACTAGCGCATTTAAAATGAGAGATATTTTAATTTCTAAATCGAATTTTGGCGCTGATTTTTCTATTGAAAATAGCTACATTACTGGAACTAAACATAGAATTAAATTATCAGATCAGTCTATTTTGAATGCATCTCGAAAAGTTGAAAAGGCACTTCGTAATTATTTGGTTTTAAAAAAGAAAACTCATGCAATGGAGATATTAAGAGAGAATTCTTACGCAGAGTATCGTAAGATTAGATCTAAAGAAGAACAAAAAGAGTCAGATGATATAAATGTGATGCGATCTAGATTGAAAGAGTGGTATTTTTAATGATTTTTAGAATTAAATTTAATTTAAAAATATTTATTCTTTGTAGCGGCATTTTTCTTTCTGCTTCTGTTTCTGTAATCGGAGATGAGCAAATAAAAGTTAATAAAAATAAGGAATCAATATCTTGTTTGAATGATTCTTCAGTACTAGAAGACATTAAGCAGGCTAGAAGCGAAATTGATCGAAAAAATAAAGAGTTCTTAGATAGAGAATTAGATCTCAAAAAAAGAGAACGTTCAGTAGACGAAGAAATGAAAAAGTTGGAAGGATTGAGAGAAGAAATCTCTAAAATTCAAGAAAAGAGAAAAAGCGAAATAGAGGAAAAGGTAAATAAGCTTGTTGAGACTTTTCTTACTATGAATCCTAAAGCAGCAGCCAAAATTTTGGGATCCTTAGATAATGGATTGGCGGTAGAAACCATTTCTCGCTTAGACACAAAACGATTGGCAAAAATTATGAATATTATGGATCCAGTACGTTCATCGCAGCTTTCAGAGCTAATGGTTGGGGTAGATCGATCCAAATTAGGCAAAGAAGGAAGATGAAAGAAAATGATAAATATTTCAAGTTCATTTAAATCTAATATTCCTTCTTTTGATCTTGGAGATGAAGGAGCACCTCTAGTTTCTGGAAAAGAAGATCCTGATTTTAAGGCCGAAATAAATCAGGCTGCTTTTTTATTTCAACCTCCTGTTATAGCTCAGATGGCTCAGGCTGGAGGGGTAAAAAATATCGAATTGAAGGCTGTTACCCCACAAGTAGAGTTGAATGAGAAAGAAGCTCCACCTGTTGCAGGCGATGGTATTTCTTTAGTTAAGTTTTTGGATTTGCAGAAAAATCTACATAAGGAACTCCAAAAGGAATTACAGAAGAATGTGCAGATAGATAAGCAGATAGATAAGCAGATAGATACAGGTCCTCATATGGATATGGATATGGATATGGAAGAAGTAAAGATTATTCCATATCCTTCCGTTTTGCCTGTGATTACCTTTGATAAATCTCCCGAGCCAGTTTTAGTCGATAGACGGATTTTATCGTATCAGGATAAAGTACCCGTTCCTGTTAGTGAAGTAGAATTAGATCAACAATCTCATTTATTAGAACTAAAGGAACTTCCAAAAATAAAACAAAGTTTAAATCATTTAGAAGTTTTACCTAAAAATATAAAAGAGATGAAGATCGAAGCATCTGCTAAGAAATTGGTTCCATCTGTAGAAGGTGTTAAAGAGCTAGAAGTTCATGATCAGAAGGTGCAGATGGAGCAAAGATTTCCAAAAATGATTCATCCATCTGAGGTATCCGATCCTATTTCTGGTTCATTGAAAATTCAGCCCTTTAGCATTTCTCAAAATACTCAAAATACTCAAAATACTCAAAATACTCA
>CAIYTD010000352.1 GCA_903928955.1 Oligoflexia bacterium
CTAAGTGGCCTTGGAGTAAGAGAATGGATTTGCAGCGAATGTCACACTCATCATGATCGTGATATTAACGCCGCAAAGAATATTCTCCGAGTCGGGCGTGACTCGCTAAGAGCGGCGATAGCTGCTTAAGGGAATCCCCCCGCGCAAGCGGTTAAAGGGCCTTTAGGCCGGGGAGGACGTCAATTTACTATCGATGAGATATTTTCTTCCTTAAATATTTCTTCTTTCTCTAAAAAATAGACAATTAGTTTTTCAGACTCTTTTAACCCTATTCAATTCAGATACTGAGAGAACCGACGACACCCTTCTGCTATGGCTTTTGGATCTGTAGCAAAACTCAAACGAATAAATTGTTGCTCACCAAAAGGAGTTCCGGGTACAACAGCTACATGAGCTTCCTCCAAAAGTCTTTGCGCAAATCCAATCGAATTTTCACCTGGCTTCAAATAGTATCGAATCCCTATAAAAGCATAAAATGCGCCATCTGGAGTAAATAACTCTAAGTGAATCCTATTCTTTAACTGATCTAATAAAAGATCACGCCGTTGTTTAAAACTTTGAATCTGACTGACAAAGTTCTCCTCTGGCAATTGAATGGCAGCAAGTCCCGCCCACTGAGCCAATGCATTAATTCCAGAAGTACTTTGCCCCTGAATTATAATCATCGCTTGCGTGATTTCTTCGGATGCAACAGACCATCCCACCCTCCAACCTGTCATCGCAGCACTTTTAGAAAGCCCATTCAAAGTAATGGTTCGATCTCGAAGCTCTGGGGCAGCATCTAGAAAAGAACAAAAAGGAATCCTTCCAAAATGAATGCGATCGTAAATTTCATCAGAAATAATCCAAACATTCCCTGCTGCTGGATGATGAGAAAGCACTTTCGCTAAAGCCTGGAACTCCTCTTTTGAATAAACGGCTCCAGTGGGATTACAAGGTGAATTAAGAATGATTGCTTTCACCTGAAAATTCAAAGCATTTTCCAACTGCTGGGGCTGAATCTTAAATCCTTGCGATAAGGGTGCAGAAATAAACTGAGGAATTCCCCCTGCAATTTTTACCATTTCGGGATAACTCAGCCAATAAGGAGACGGAATCAAGACAGCATCTCCTGGGTTCAGCAGTGCGAGCAAAGCATTAAATAAAGCTTGTTTTGCTCCATTAGTAATAACTACATGAGAAGCCTTCCAAAGATCTTCCTGAGCTAAACTCATTTGCTGGCGATTTGTTTTAGTAGCAACAGCTTCTCTCAGCTCTGGAATACCAGGTACAGGGGTATATTTCGACCGATTGGCCTGAAGTGCTTCAATAACAGCAGACTTAGCAGCATCGGGTACCCAAAAATCAGGCTCTCCTGCTGTTAAATTAATAATATCTACTCCCTGAGCCTTCATCGCTTGTACAGTCGCATTGAGTTTTAAAGTGGCACTCTCTGATACGCCTTCCAGTCTACGAGAAAACTGGGGTTTTTTACTCATTTTCATTTCGTTCACCTCAAGCTTCATTATTCTTTTGTTCCATTTTTTCCTTAAGCCGACTCAGAACGACGGGAGGTACGTAGGGAGAAATATCCCCACCATAGTGAAAAATCTCTTTAATCATCGTTGAACTGACAAAATAGAGATTCTGTGCAGTCATCATAAAGAGGGTTTCCACTTCTGGATTGAGCTGCTTATTCATGCTTGCCATCATAAATTCATATTCAAAATCGCTCGCTGCTCGAAGCCCGCGAATCACAGCTGAAATAGAATGGTCTCGAGCATAATCCATGATGAGTCCTGACCAGCGCTCCACCTTCACTCCCTTTCGGGTACGCGTTACTTCACGAATTAAGTCCACTCGTTCATCCGGACTCAGTAAAGAGTTCTTGAGGCCTGTTCCAGCTACTACAAGGGTTACTTCAGAAAAAAGGGTTAAGCTTCGATCTAAAATATCTAAATGACCATTCGTAATAGGATCAAACGAGCCTGGATAAATGGCTCTACTTTGACTTTGCATCATATGACTATCTTCTTCGCACAGGATGCCCTTAGGCTCAACGCATTATCCCAGCTACACGCTGATAAGTAGTCAATACACTGTCGCCATAAACCTTCTCTCGCACTTTCTTTAAAAAAAGCACTGTATCCGGCAGCTGAGAGACCTGGGATTTCTTCAGCCCCCATTCCATACAAAAATATCCGTTCAGCGCTAAAAGCTCATCCCACGGTAAATCAGTCAATAATGAAAGTTCCCAATTTTCTTCATAGGGAGGATCAGCTAATACAAGATCAAATGGAGCAAACCGCTTCAAACGTTCAATAACTGAAGTCACAGATTCGCCTAATAATTCAGTTTTTTCTAAAACATTCAACAAATCAATATTCTTTTGAATGAGCTTGAATGTACTTCGGGAAGACTCCACAAAAACAACAAACTCAGCGCCTCGAGAAAGAGCCTCAAAACCTAGGGCTCCTGAACCTGCAAATAAATCTAAAACCTTTGCATCAGGAATTTGAGATTGCAGGGAATTAAAAAGCGCTTGCCGAAGTTTTGCCTGCGTGGGACGCGTTTGTTGATGATCAGGCGTTTGAATTCCACGCCCTCTAAAAATGCCACCTGTAATTCTAACCATAAAAATTCAAACTACTTTGCTAGTATGTGCGGGGTTTGGTATTTTTACTTCCGTGCCATCTTCTAATAAAATGTGAATAAATTTGCTATTAAAAGTCACTGAGATGGATTGATCTCCTTTTTCTCCATAATTGAGTCTGAAGGTCATATTTCCTTTCACTGTCATTGCAAGTACGCCCCCCTCTCCCACCTCTTGAATTTTTTGATTCGATTTGGGTGGGGTTTCCAAGGGTGGCGCCTCATCCATCACCAATTCATCTAATAAAGACTTTTGTTCGGGTATTTCTCGATTTCCATCGCGTAACCCTGCTTTTAAATGTGCCAATGTCTCTTCTAACCAAGGTTCATCTGTCTCACCAGTGAATTCCTCTAAAATCTCTTCCTCCGCCTCTGGTACAGAGGGTGCTACCGCTTTTACTGCCACTGGAGCGACCGGTAATAACCCTTTGACAGACGGTATTGCTGTTTTTGCTACTGGTGCCACCGGTAATGCTGCTCTTACTGAAGCCGATTGTAGAACAGGAGAAGGCTCTGCCGGTAAAAGTTTGTCTGATCCCAGTGCTTCATCGACAAGAGGGAGCTCTTCTAATCCAAGTGCTTCATCCAAATCAGGGAGTTCGCCCAGACCCAGTGTTTGGTCACCTAAAGTCGCTTCCTCTAAGGAGGGAGCAGCTGCGGCGCTCTCCAAGACTTCACTTTTCTCTAAAGCTGTCTCTCCTGCTGAAATAGAGGGATCTGCAGCATTCATTTCTTGCTGTAATTCCTCGATTTCACTCATAATCTGATCAATTTCATCCTGTGTTTCCGAGTCTAAATCCTCGACGACAGGTGGGTTCAGATCAGAGTCTGCATTTTTTGTCTGACCAATCATCTTTTCACTCCCGAAGGGCCCAGTTACCCCTAATAGAAAATCGGTTGAAACCTGAAAGAAATTAAGGAGAATCCTCTACTCAAAAAAGTATTGCTGATGAATGCATCTTTTTTGCTCGCCAATTGGAATCTTCCCCTGCTATTTCTTTTAAAATCTAAATCCGCCCATTGGAAATAGAGAAAATTTGCCGTGCCAAAAAACTTAAATGATTTTTTCATCAACTTGCCTCGAACAGAAAGTCTTATTACGGGCGAAACCCATGCGTTTATGGAGCAAATGCTCGAATTTACAGATACGCCTCCCTCCCCTCCTCTGCCATTTGAACGCACGATCAGCCAAAATCACTTTTCTTCATCCGTTCCTGCTTTCATTGGGTTAGTCGGTAGAATTCTTCAAGAATTAG
>CAIYTD010000353.1 GCA_903928955.1 Oligoflexia bacterium
CAGGCAGATTTTAGACCACTATTTGATAGAATTCTGAAGATACGCAGGGAAAGATTTATTCATGAATCATAAATATGTGAAGGAAGTCGATCATTGGCTCACGCTTAAAAAATGAAAGTGCGTATTTATTCTCCTTTTTTCCCTTACCCAGTCACTGAAGGCGCTTTTCAAGTGATTTATGATCAGGTTCGGTTTTTTGCTCACCGTGGAGATGAAGTAGAGTTAGTGATTTGGAAGAATCAAAGTGAGAAAGAATTAGATGCTAATCCTCTTGGGTTGAATTTCCCAGTGCAAATTCATCGCTTTTCTCATTCTCATCAAAATGTCTATCTGAGGGTGCTTCACTCACTTTGGAGTCATTTTGCTTCTCCTGAGCTCTATTATTATCCACCTGACTGTGATGAGCGCGCAGGTTTAGGTGAGGTTGATTTAGCTATCTATCATTATAGTTTTTCGTATCCCTGGTTTAAGAAAGTGAGGCTACCCGCTGAAAAAAAACGTGTTGTTCATTTTCATAATCTTGAGCATGAGCTTTCTGAACTGAGATCGAGATCCTTTCAAAATAAATGGGATCCCAGGAAATGGATCCATCAGAGAAATGCGAGAAGGCTGAATCAGCATGAACGGGAGCTTCGGTTATTAGTAGACGAGCTCTGGTTTGTGAGTCCTGCTGATTTAGAACAGTATGGTTCTAGTCATGGCAAAGCTCTTCTTCGATTAGTAGGGCCAACTTTTGATCAAGATTTATTGGAATTTAGAGCGCGCAGCTTTAAAAGAGATAAGAAAGCACCACCTATTTTTGGATTTTTGGGTAATCTTGAGTTTGGTCCGAATCAAGACAGCGTGAGATGGATTCTGGAGCAAGTGGCTCCTTTGCTTCAAAAAAGAAGCTTTACCGGTAAGATTTTGATTGTTGGCAAGAACCCACCTCAGGTATTGAGGGACTTAGCGGTTTCATTTGCTTTCGTAGAATTTACGGGGTTTTTAGAGGATATTGAAGATTTTTGGGCAAAGATTTCATTTTTGTTGATTCCTCATATTACTGGATCAGGCATTCGGATCAAGCTCCTTGAGGCGCTCGCTTTTAAGATTCCTGTTTTAACGAATTCTGCAGCTGTGCAGCGCATGCATCCTGGGCTGTCGCAGCTGCCTCTTCTTTTTTCTTTCGATCAGCCGTCTGAGTGGGCAGATCTGCTTTTGACTGAAACAGCATTTCAGACTAGGATGCTCTATCAAAAAACAGTTTTTCCTGAAGTTTTAGATGGGAAAAGTATTTATCAGTTTTTAGAGTCGATGGATTGTTAGAGGAAATTTTATGAAAACTGCATTAGTAACTGGAATTACTGGACAAGATGGCTCTTATCTTTCTGAGCTTTTGCTTGAAAAGGGGTATGAGTTTCATGGAATAGTGAGGCGTTCGTCATCATTTAATACGCGACGGATTGATCATCTTATGCAGGGAGAAGATCAATCGCGATTTTTTTTACACTACGGAGACTTAATTGATTCCAGTAGTTTGAATCGCATTCTCGAGTCAGTTAAGCCAGTCGAGATCTATCATTTAGGCGCTCAGTCTCATGTGCATATTTCATTTCAAATTCCTGAATATACAGCTGAGTCTACTGGGGTTGGAACATTGAGGCTTTTAGACGCGATTAAGGAAGTAGGCTTGAATACTCGATTTTATCAAGCATCCTCCTCTGAGCTGTTTGGAAAAGTACAAGAGACTCCACAGAGTGAGAAAACACCCTTCTATCCTCGGTCTCCCTATGCAGTGGCTAAGCTTTATGCTTATTGGATTGCAGTGAATTATCGTGAATCTTATAATCTCTTTGCCTGTAATGGGATTCTGTTTAATCATGAGTCACCTCGGCGAGGTGAAATTTTTGTGACCCGGAAAGTGACTCGAGCTGCTGCTAGAATTTCAATGGGGTGGCAAGAAAAACTTTTTATTGGAAATTTAAATGCTCAGAGAGACTGGGGTTATGCAAAAGATTATGTTGAAGCAATGTGGATGATTCTTCAGCAAGAAGCTCCAGATGATTACGTCATTGCTACAGGAGAAACGCATACAGTCAGGGAGCTTTGTGAGAAAGCTTTTGAGTTTGCTGGAATCGAACTTGTTTGGAAAGGCGAGGGGATCGATGAAAAAGGGTTAGATTCCAAAACAGGGCAAATAAGGGTTGAAGTAGATCCCAAATACTTTAGGCCAGCAGAAGTTGATTTATTAGTCGGAGATATGACAAAAGCTCGAGATAAACTGGGTTGGTCGCCCAAGGTGCGCTTTGAGGAGTTAATTCGCATGATGGTTGCTTTTGATTTAGAAAATGAGAGGTCTAGTTAAAATGTTTCAGGAAATTTTGAACTGTCGCATTTGCGGAAATCATAAACTCACTAGCATTGTTGATTTAGGGAAACAATTTTTAACTGGAATTTTTCCAAAATCAAAAGATGAAGTGGTCGACCAAATGCCACTTGAGCTTGTCAAATGTCGAGAAATCCAGGGTAAAGAGGTTTGTGGTCTTGTTCAGCTCAAGCATACGGGTGATTTGAGTCAAATGTATGGGATGAACTATGGATATCGATCGGGTTTAAATGCTTCCATGGTTCGACATCTTCATGAAAAGGTGAAAGGAATTTTAAATCGGGTTTCGCTTCAGCAGGGAGACCTAGTGATTGATATTGGTAGTAACGACAGTACGACTTTGCAAGCTTATCCAGAATTTGTTCAACTTGTGGGGATTGATCCAACAGGAGTAAAATTTAAATCCTTTTATCCGAGTCATATTCATTTAATATCAGATTTTTTTGATGCCCGCTTAGTGCGTTCTCATTTTGGAAATCAAAAAGCAAAAGTGATTACTTCTTTTTCCATGTTCTATGACTTAGAGAATCCTATGCTTTTTATGCGTCAAATTTATGAGGTTTTAGATTCTGATGGGATTTGGATTTTTGAGCAAAGTTATATGCCTACTATGCTCGAAATGAATTCATACGATACCATTTGCCACGAGCATCTCGAGTACTATGGCTTGCAACAAATTCAGTACATGACAGATCGTGTAGGTTTCAAAATTTTAGATGTTGAGTTCAATCGGGTGAATGGGGGGAGTTTTTCAGTCACAGTGGCAAAGAAGGAATCCTCTTTTCAGTTAAATGAAGCTTTGATTCACCAAATATTAGATCAGGAGCAAGAACTGGGTTTGAATAGTTTGCGACCGTATCAGGACTTCCAGAAGCGGATCGATCAAAGCCGCGAAAATCTTCTCAAGTTTTTTGCTCAAGCTAAGCGTGAATCTAAAAAAGTCTATGGTTATGGAGCCTCGACTAAAGGGAATGTACTTCTGCAGTATTGTGGCTTAACGGATGAGGATTTGCCTATGATTGCCGAAGTGAATACAAGTAAATGGGGATGTTTTACCCCAGGTACAAAAATCCCTATTGTATCTGAGATCGAAGCGAAGCAAATGAGGCCTGATTATTTTATGGTTTTGCCCTGGCATTTTAAAGAAAATATTATTGCTCGTGAATCCCTTTATTTGGACTCAGGGGGACATCTTGTGTTTCCACTTCCACAAATCCAAATTATTTGAGCAGACTGTGAAAACCGCATGCATTATAGGAAGTCAGGGTCAAGATGGTCAGCTACTTTGGAATTTATTGCAGTCTAGGAATTACCGTTTGATTGGAGTAGGTTTTCAAGAAGTTCGAGCCAGAGACACGATTTGGACTGAGTCAGTGAATATTTTAGATCGAGAGGAAGTGCTGCATTTAATAGAAAAAGTTCGGCCAGACGAAATTTACTATCTTGCTGCGAAACATCAGTCGTCTCAAGACATTGCTTCTGAAAATCTTGGATATTATAGAGAAACTTTTGATATCAATGTGAATGGGCTAGCTCATTTCTTGGAGGCCATTTTGATGACTCAATCTGGATCTAAGCTCTTTTACGCCTCTTCTTCACATGTTTTTGGTTCACAAATTTTTGGGCAACCCTTAGAGACTCCGCAGGTAGAAACGACAGCTTATCATCCGGAATCCATCTATGCGATTTCGAAAGTTACTGGCACTCATTTGTGCCGCCTGTATCGACAAAAGCACGGAGTTTTTGCTTCTGTGGGGATTCTTTATAATCATGAGTCTTCCCTTCGAAAAGATTCTTTTTTGAGTAAAAAGATTGTGACCTCTGCTTTGCGTATTCAGAATGGGCACCAAAAAAAATTGATTGTGGGAAATTTGAGCACTCAAGTAGACTGGGGATATGCACCTGACTATGTAGAAGCGATGCATCTCGTTCTCAATCTGAAAGATGCAGATGAGTTTATTATCGCATCTGGAAAAACCCATAGTGTTGCAGATTTTTTAGAAGTTGTTTTTTCGTCTCTGGGTTTAGATTGGCGCGTGTATGTTGAAGAAGATCGTAGAATTTTGACTCGCCAAGAAGGAGCGCGAGTAGGTGATTTTTCTAAGTTGAAACAGGCTACTGGATGGACACCTCAAACGAGCTTTGAGGAGATGGTTAAACAACTTTTGAAGTCAGAGGAGAGATTAATGACGGCGGTCGAATAGGAGAAAATATGTCAAAACTGTCTATTATTGTTCCTGTTTATAATGAGCAGAGGCAGCTAGCTCAGGTGATTGAAAATTTAATGTCGATTTCTTGGTCCACTTCGTCTGGAGTAGAGAGAGAGTGGATTTTTGTGGATGATGCTTCACAAGATCAGAGTTTGGATATTTTGCATAGATTGTCTTTAAAATATCCCTACCGTGTGATTGCTCAAAATCCCAATCAGGGAAAAGGTGCTGCTGTTATACGAGGGATACAGGAAGCAACAGGTGATTGGATTGTGATTCAAGATGCAGATTTTGAATACGATCCTCAGGATATTCCAATGCTACTTCAGCCGATCATCGAAGGGAAGGCGGACGTTGTTTATGGAAGTCGATTTAAGAAGAGTTCTGTGCAAGTGCATCGAACTTACCATTATTTCGTCAATCGATTTTTAACGATTTTGAGTAATTTGATGTCTGGAATTTACCTGACTGACATGGAAACCTGTTATAAAATTTTTCAAGCTGATTTGCTCAAATCGATGCATTTAAAATCAAAAAGATTTGGTATTGAAGTTGAGTTAACAGCGTATTTGGGTAAAATACGTGTTCGGGTATATGAAATTCCCATTTCTTATTTTCCTCGGACTCGGCTGCAAGGGAAAAAAATTAATTGGAAGGATGGAGTGGCTGCTTTGATTCACTTAATCCGATTTAATTTTTTCACTTCTCTCTCAGAAGCTTATCAAGGCCTTCCCAGTCGGTTTCTTCCTAAAGTGGATTAGACTATTCAAACAAGAACTTTTTTGAGAGGATCGGCTTCTATGTCGAAATCAGAACAAACACTTGTTTTCATTCCTACTTATAACGAGTGTGAAAACGTTGCTCTTCTATGTCAATCTATTTTAAATTTAGGCCTGAATCTTGATATTTTATTTGTTGACGATCGTTCACCCGATGGCACGGGTGAGATCATTGATAATTTGGCTCTTCAGTATCCTCAAGTCAAAGCTTTACATCGGGAAGGAAAATTAGGAATAGGAAGCGCTCATTATGACGGGATTCAATGGGCTTATACTCAAGGGTATCGCAGTTTAATTACAATGGATTGTGATTTTACCCATCCTCCACACTATATTCATAATTTATTAAAGATAGCTACTGAATGTGATATTGTTGTTGGGTCTAGATATTTACAGGAAAATAGTCTCAGCGATTGGAATTTTTTTAGAAAAGCTCTAACTACAGCCGCTCACCTATTGACTCGAGTTTGTCTAAAAATGCCTTATGATGCAACGGGAGCGTTTAGGCTTTATCGATTAGATCGAATTCCTCGCCATGCGTTTGATTTGATTCATTCGAGAGGCTATTCATTCTTTTTTGAAAGCCTTTATCTTTTTCATTTTAACCATTTTAAGATCAAAGAAATTCCTATCATGTTGCCTGCTCGGACTTATGGGCATTCTAAAATGGATTTGAAGGAAATGTTTAAAAGTATTCGGCTTTTGATGGAAACCTATAGTACGACGCTTTTGAATCAAGAGCGCTATAAAATATGTGATCCTATGTCTGCAGACCAGGTGGATGCCTCTCAAAAAGACCGACAGGGTTGGGATGAATATTGGAAAAGCCGTAAAAGCACTGGAGGATGGGTTTACGATTTAATTGCTGCATTTTATCGAAAATTTATTATCAAGCGTACATTAAATTATTTTGTCCATCAGTATTTTAAGAAAAACGCTGAAGTTCTTCATGCAGGATGTGGAAGCGGTCAAGTAGATACAGATATTTGTCAATATATCAATATTACTGGAATGGATATTTCAGTGAATGCTCTTAATTTTTATAAACGAACGAATCAGGGAAAATGTAAGGTGCTTCATGGAAATATTTTTAGTATTCCACTTCAGAATGCGTCTGTAGATGGAATTTATAACTTAGGTGTCATGGAGCATTTTGATGAAAATGAAATCCGACTTATTTTAAAGGAGTTTCATCGTATCTTAAGACTGGATGGCAAGATGGTTATTTTTTGGCCGCCTGAGTTTGGCGCGAGTGTGATTTTTTTAAAAATGGTTAAATGGATTTTAGAGAACATTTTTGGCCGAAAAAACGTAAAATTTCATCCAGATGAGATTACCCGAGTTCAATCCAAGAGGCATGTTTGTCAGATTTTTGAAGAAACAGGTTTTCGGGTCGTTCAATACTATTTTGGATTGCGTGATTTTTTCACCTATTCGGTGATTGCGGTGGAAAAGCGTTAATTCTTGCCTCTGGCATCGATCGTGCTAAGTTTACGGCCTTATGGATCCATCGCGCTTACCAATTGAAATGCCCCAGCATTCTTTATCTAAAAATTATGAGCCGGCTCAGTTTGAAACTTTACTGTATCAATATTGGGAGGAAAATGGGTGTTTTCGGGCTTCGGACGAAAATCTGGTAGGTCAAAAGGCCTTTTCGATGGTGATTCCGCCTCCGAATGTGACAGGCGTCTTGCATATGGGCCATGCATTGACCAATACTATTCAGGATATTTTGGTCAGATGGAAAAGAATGCAAGGCTACAATGTTCTCTGGTTACCGGGTACTGACCATGCTGGAATTGCAACTCAGGCGCAGGTGGAAAAAGTCATCGCGAAGGAAGGCAAAGGACCTTCTGGAAAGCCTTTGACCCGGCATGATCTCGGACGAGAAAAATTTCTGGCTCGTACCTGGAAATGGAAAGAAGAAAGCGGAAGTCAGATCACTCAGCAGTTGAAGCGTCTGGGGTCCTCCTTGGATTGGAGTCGTGAGAGATTTACCCTGGATGAAGGTCTCTCGACTTCTGTTCGTGAGGTTTTTGTTCGACTCTTTGAAGAAGGTTTGATTTATCGGGGTGAAAGAATTATCCATTGGTGCCCGCGATGTCAGACAGCACTTTCTGATTTAGAGGTCATCCCTACTGAGCGAAAGGGATTTTTCTGGCATCTTAGTTATTCTGTTGTGAATGATGATGGCAGTCCCGTTTTGAATGGAGATCAAACTCCTGTTCGATTGGTGATTGCGACTACCCGACCGGAGACTCTCTTAGGGGACACTGCTGTAGCAGTCCACCCGGATGATGAGAGATATCTTTCAGTTCATGGAAAAAAAGCAGTTGTTCCTTTGATCGGACGACTGATTCCTATTATTGCCGATACTTATGTAGATCCGAAGTTTGGAAGTGGTGTTTTAAAAGTCACTCCTGCGCATGATTTTAACGATTATGAGTTGGGAAAAAGGCACGATCTGGCGATCCTTTCTGTTATGGGGAAGGATGGAAAAATGACTGCAGAGAGCGGGCTTTATGCGGGGCTTCCGTTTATGGAAGCGCGTGAACGGATCGTTGCTGATTTGAAGGCCACCCAAAATTGGGTGAAGACAGAGGATCACGCTCATCCAGTAGGTCTTTGTCAAAGATGTGATTCTGTTGCTGAGCCTATTATTTCTAAACAGTGGTTTGTTCGGATTCAGCCTTTAGCCCGTCCCGCAATTGAGGCGGTGGAAAAGGGAGAGATTACTTTTTCGCCTCGAAACTGGGAAAAGACTTATTTTGAGTGGATGTACCATATTCGCGATTGGTGCATTTCTCGCCAGCTTTGGTGGGGACATCCCATTCCAGCTTGGCATTGTCAACTTTGTCAAGAGATCACGGTAGCTCAGAAGGCACCTCAGCAATGTGTGCATTGTCATGCTTCCGCAGAGCATCTTCAGCAGGATGAGGATGTTCTGGATACTTGGTTTAGTTCAGCTCTTTGGCCGTTTTCTACTTTGGGTTGGCCTAATCAGACTCAAGCACTCCAAACGTTTTACCCTACGTCGATTTTAGAGACGGGTTTTGATATTCTCTTTTTTTGGGTTGCCCGCATGATCATGATGGGAATCCATTTTATGGGAAAGGTTCCTTTTGAGAGGGTTTATCTGCATGCCATGGTGAGAGATGAAAAAGGCGATAAAATGTCAAAGTCGAAGGGCAATGTCATTGACCCCCTTGCGTTGATTGAGAAGCATGGAGCAGATCCTCTGCGATTTACCTTGGCAATTATGGCCGGTCAAGGTCGAGACATCAAATTATCGCTGGATCGGGTAGAGGGATACCAAGCGTTTTGTAATAAAATTTGGAATGCAGTTCGATTTTTTCATCTGCAGTTGGAACCCGAGCAGGGTGGGAAGATCGCTGAACCCATCGAGCGTTTGGAGAGTTGGCTTTTGAATCGCAAACACGCTCTTTTGCCTTTGAATCGATGGATTTTGTCTCAACTGCAACGAGTGATTGAAAAAGTGGAATGCAGTTTAGAGCGATTTGAGCTGAATCTAGCCGCCCAGGCTTTATATGAATTTACCTGGCATGAGCTCTGTGATTGGTACATTGAGTTCTCCAAGCTTCCTTTGAGGAGAGGGGGAGAGGAGCGGACCGAGACACTTTATACATTACGTTTCGTTTTAGAGGAACTTTTGCGATTGATGCATCCTTTTATGCCCTTTGTCACTGAGGAGCTTTGGCAGTCTCTTCCTTGGAAGAAGCTGGATTCTACGAAACGTTTATCTACTTTGATGCTTCAGTCTTTTCCTAAGGAAAATTTGGCTTTTAACGATTTAAAAGCAGAGACATCCTTGGCTGCCTTGAAGCGAGTCATTGAGGCGATCCGAAATTTTAGGGGCGAAAATAATATTTCTTCCAAAGTGGAGTTCGTTTTGAGGTATATCCCTGGCTCTCCTGAATCGGATACTTTTTTAAAAGATTTTGGCTCGCAAATTTGTTCCTTGGCCCGCATTCAAGGGTTACAAAAAATGCAAAGTTTTGAGAAAACTGCAGAATTAGAAGCAGTTATTCCCATTCTAAACCCTCTGATTGAGTTTCGAGTTTACCTCAAGGGGCTGGTCAATGTAGAAGAAGAACGGAAACGCCTTCAAAAAGAGATTGAGAAATTAGAGGACGATCTCCATTTTGTTCAAAATAAATTATCAAAAGAAACTTTTTTAGCAAAAGCTCCTGCCGAATTAGTGGAAAAAGAGAAAACGCGTGAAAAAGAAATGATTTTAAAACGAAATGAGCTGAGCTCGGCCTTGGAGCGGCTGAAGAGCCTTTATTAAGATCCGATGAGAGCAATACTTTTGGGCCCTGTCATCGGAGCGGGGGATGCTATCGAGTTTCTGCGTTCCCTGCGAGTAGGGCCTCAGGATTTATGTGTCGGCGTAGATGGGGGAACCCAAGTCTGGTTAGATGCAGGTTACCGACCTCATTTTGCGGTAGGGGATTGGGATAGTCTTCGATTAAAAAATAAAATTTTGCCAGGGATTCCAACTCTTTCGCTTTCAAAAAATAAAGATCGCAGTGATCTTTATTTTGCGGCACGGGCTGCAATGAAATGGGATATCCAGGAGTTGATTTGCTTAGGGGTAACGGGCGGAGAGAGATTCGATCATCATTTAGCGACTTTGTATGATTTATCGATTTTTGCTTCTGGAAAATACGGAAAGCTCAAAAGTGTTTCAGCCATAGGTGTGGAGGGCGAATATCACTTTCTTTCTGAGGCAATTCCTCAGTGGAAGGGCTCTTTTCTCAAGCGTCGACTGGTTTCAGTTTTTGCAATGGGGGGTCGAGCTACTGGAGTGACTTTTTCTGGATTTCAGTTTCTCCTGAAAAATGCAACTTTATTTCCTTCTTCTCTGGGACTGAGTAATTGGACTCAAAAAAGAAAGTGCGAAGTTCACTTGCGAAAAGGTCAACTTTTGGTCATACTGCCACGGAATGGGGTTAACTAATATTGAGGCAAGGGTCAAACTCTACAACAGGTAGTCATCCAGTAATCCGATTTCAGCAAATTCCGATTGTTCCCGGTCCACTCACTCATTTAGAAAAGATTCGCCCTCAATTACTTTCTGAAGTATTCGAAAAAACAGAAGAAGATTTTAGTGGGGCTTCCTTAGATATTCTTCTCGGCGAGGCACTTTATTCAGAACGCTTGAGACTCAAACGGACTCAGAGTCATTTTTTTACTCGTTCTCGATTAAAAAAAGATTTTCGACTTTGGAATCAAATTCACAGTGGATTATTGAAGCCTGCTGCAGAAGTCGATCGAAAGATTTTATTGGAACAGGTGATTCGTCATTATGCTGGCGAGATTGGAGGGCATTTTGATTCTCGTGTTTATCAGCTAGCTACTCGGGCAGTTCCATGGGGCTTTAGTTGGCTTTTGAATGCGGCTGGAGTCAAGCGGTTCTTGCCCTGGGGTATGACACAGTCATTGGAATCACGTCTTCATATCTTAGGTGAAGTTCCCACTTTACAGCGTCTTGCTCAGAAGGGAACTATTTTACTGGTCCCGACTCATCAGAGTAATATTGATAGTGTTTTAATTGGTTATATTATTTATTTGATGTCGCTTCCTCCTTTTGCTTATGGTGCGGGGCTCAATCTTTTTTCAAATCCTATATTGAGCTTTTTTATGAAGAATTTGGGCTCTTATACGGTTGACCGGCAAAAGACGAATTTAATTTATAAATATTCATTAAAAAACTATAGTACTCTCATTTTAAAAGAAGGAATTCATTCGATATTTTTTCCAGGTGGGGGTCGTTCTCGAAGTGGAGCTATTGAAACCAAGGTGAAGCTGGGATTGCTAGGAACGGGATTGGAAGCTCAAATAGCAGGAATTCGAGCTGGAAATCCTGACTTTCGAGTATTTGTTGTGCCAATGGTTACAAGCTACCATTCTGTTTTGGAAGCGGGTTCTTTGATTGAGAGCTATCTCGAAGATTTAGGTAAGCACCGATTTATCGCGACTGAAGATGAGTCCTGGCAGTTGAAAAAAGTAATTGGATTTTTTTGGAAAGTTTTTTCCTCCCAAAGCACGATCACAGTGAGGATTGGTAAGCCGCTAGATGTATTTGGTAATCTTGTAGATGATGAGGGTCATTCCATTGGGCCGAGTGGCAGCATCATCCAGCCTGTGCGTTGGTTGACTACTCGTGGAGAGGTGCAGAGAGAGGCTCAGCGAGATATGGAATATACTCGGGAGCTGGGTTGTCGTTTAGCCGATCGTTTTCACAAGGAAAATACTGTTCTCACTTCTCATTTAGTTGCTTTTGCCTTCTTTGAAACATTGCGTCGCAAATATCCCGAATTTGATTTGTTTCGGCTTTTAAGGCTTTCTTTACCTCAGCGGTCTATTCCCTATTCCGATTTTTTAGCAGCAGCGGAAACAGAACACAGGCGCATTGTCGAATGTTCTGGCCGAGGAGAGTTTTTTCTTTCCGATGATCTCAAAACAGGTCATACCGAAACCTGGGTAAAAGAGGGTGTGAGGCAATTGGGTTTGCTTCATGACGTTGCTGTAGTAAAGGTACAGGACGAAGTGATCTCTACTGAAGATATGAATCTACTTTATTATTATAGGAACCGATTAACTGGTTACGGTTTTCATTTGGGTTTAAAGCAACATGACTCTAAAGGATTTTTGGCGTAATTCAAAAGTAGGCGTAATTGGGGGCGGGAGCTGGGGCACCGTTCTAGCTAATATTGCTTCCAGAAATTCACGTGAAGTACGTGTGTGGCTCCGCGACGAAGAATCTGTTCGTCTGATTAATACTACGCGTACCAATGCTCAGTATCTTCCCGAGTTACAGTTGGATGAAAGAGTACACGCTTTTAGTTCGCTCGAAAGGCTTTTTGAAGGAGGGCTCAATGCTGTAATTTGGGCCCTTCCGTCGAGCGCATGTAGAGAACAAGCTCGCATTGCAGCTCCCTATTTTTGTGGGGATGAGTTGATCCTTCATGCTACTAAAGGAGTGGAGCAGGGGACGATGAAGCGGATTTCGGAAGTTTTAAGCGAGGAGTTTCCTTGTCGCCGCATTGGTGTTTTGAGCGGGCCCAATTTAGCTTATGAGGTGGCTCGAGGAGAGCCTGCGGCAGCTGTGGTGGCTTCCTCTTTTTCGGAGGTAACCGATGCTGGCCTGGCGCTTTTTACGAGTGATTCGTTTCGAATCTATCGAGCAACGGACGTGATTGGAGTGGAGTGGGCGGGAGCGCTTAAAAATATTCTTGCAATTGCTTCAGGGGCTGTTGATGCCATGCAGTTAGGCTGGAATACGAAAGGATTACTGATTACTCGAGGATTAGCTGAAATGGTTCGATTTAGTGTGAGTTTAGGTGCTCAAGAATCAACATTTTTAGGATTGGCAGGAATAGGTGATCTTTTAGCGACTTGCTGTAGTCCTCTCAGCCGCAATTATCGGGTTGGATTTCGATTGGCTCAGGGAGAAAAACTGGAACAGATCTTAGAAGAATTAGGAAGTACAGCTGAGGGGGTAAGTACGACCCACACTGTTCGTAAATTTGCTCTCGATCAGGGTGTGTCTATGCCCATTACTGAAGCGGTCTCACTCTTAATCCAAGGTGAAGCGAGTGCTCAGGATATGCTTCATCGATTGATGACGCGCCCAGTGGGAAATCTCGTTTTTTAATTCGGATATTTGAGGTAGTAGATGTCAGCTAAATTTCGGCTATGCTCTTCTAGATCAAGGCCATAACCTACTAAGAATTGATCGTCGATTGTTTTCCCAATATACTTGACTGGAACATCTACAATTCTTTTTGAAGCTTTATCTAAAAGTGTGACAATTTCAATAGAGGCTGGGCCTGCAGCTTTGAGACGTTCATAAAGAAATTTTAAAGTGCGGCCACTATCAATAATCTCCTC
Source organism: Oligoflexia bacterium (assembly GCA_903928955.1). Classification (GTDB taxonomy): domain Bacteria; phylum Bdellovibrionota; class UBA1018; order UBA1018; family UBA1018; genus CAIYTD01. The sequence continues at coordinate 13,272 of CAIYTD010000353.1, forward strand.
TACAATGAGAACATGTTTATTGTAGATATCAGCTTGAATGTCTTTGAGGAGAGTCACTGTGCCGCTGGAGGTCCTTGCTTTCCCATAGCTGGAAAGTCTCACAAATTCCACTTCAGTTGGACATTCAATCGACCTCATCAAATCAGCCATGAATAGGATGGCTCCTTTTAGGACGCCAATGAGGATAATTTCTTTACCTTTATAGTCGAGGTTAATTTGGGTGGCAATGGCTTGAACGGCAGCTTCGATTTCATGCCGACTTAAATATTTGGTAAAATTCTTTTCATCCAACATAAGACGCTGTTCCTTTGTTGCAGGCGCTGATTATTTCTTTTTTGCAATACTATCACACCAGTTTATTCGTCTGAGTGGAACCCTCTGGTGTCTCCTTTTTTTTCTCAGTTTCTTCAATTTTGCGAAATTTCGCTTCTTCGATACCAGAGATCGCATCTTTAAAGTTGCGGATTGCCTTACCTAACGTATTGCCGAGTTCAGGAAGACGTCTCGGGCCAAATATCAGAAGTACAATGCCAAGGATGAGAAGGTGTTCACCTGATATACCAAACATACCATGGATATACAGGTGAGTCTGAAGAGTGTCAATTGTTCCTATGGTTAAATTTCTAGTATTGAAGTTGATCGTCAGGAAGATATTTTAGAGGTTTTGCGAGGGAACCATGACTTTATTAAAGAATTTAAAAAAAACTCCGAACCGAACTGTAGGAGAGATTCATGGTTAAATTCACTTTTAAGAAACTGTTTCATAGAAAAAAATACCTGATTAATCCAAAGTTTCAATTGACGTTAATTGGATACATTACACTGCTTTTGGTCGTTGTTATTGGGATTTTATGGGGAGCAAATACTTATTTCTTTAATTTTTTTTGGGGAATAGGGAAAAATGCTCACCTATCCCAAAATCATGTTTATTTTCAATTCCTGAAGGACGAACATATTTTAATGAATCGAATATTTCTCTATGTTTCATTTTCGGTCGCACTTTTAATGGGAACATTTGGCTTTTTCATTTCTCATAAAATTGCAGGTCCTATTTATAAATTTTGTGAACATATTAAAAATTATAAAAAGACTGGAAAATTCATCGAAGTCAAGTTTAGAAAAGGAGATTTCTTCCATGAACTTGCTGATGCCTATAATACTCAGGTTTACGACGTGAAGAAGGTGAGCGTGAGATCAAGGAAGAACACTTCGTGATAAGTAAATTATGAACTCGCCTTCCAACTTTTAAATCCACCGTCGAGGTTTAAGACATTAAAGCCAAGTTGTGATAATATTCGATAGGCAATATATCCTCTTATTCCAACTTGACAATAAACAATGATAGGCTGATTTGGATTGAGTTGATCCATTTGAGAGCGCAGCGAGTCAATGGGTAAATGAATCGATCCAGGGATAAAGCCAGCTTTGTGTTCTTCGGCGCTTCTAACGTCGATCAGTATAATTCCTTTTTTTTGAGCTTTCTTAAGATCTTGAACATGAATGATTTGTGTGTCTTTTCGAATTAGATTGGAAGCAACAAACCCTGCCATATTGATGGGATCTTTTGCAGAGCCGTAAGGCGGCGCATAGGCAAGTTCCAGATGTTCTAAATCAAAAACAGTCATTTGATTCTGGAGAGCAACAGATAAAATATCGATGCGCTTATCAACGCCCGCCTTTCCTACAATTTGGCTTCCGAGAATTCTGCCCGGAATTGGATCATTACTTGGATCGAAAAGGAGTTTCAAGGTCATAGGTGTGGCGCCAGGATAGTATCCTGCATGATCGTTTGGGTGGATGGTGATCCATTCATGTGGCTTGCCTAATTTTTGGAGAGTTTTTACTGAAAAACCTGTGATTGCGACGGTAAGATCAAAGATTTGACAAATGGAAGTTCCCCATGTTCCTCGATAGGGTTGGGATTTTCCAAAAATATGATCCGCTGCAATTCTTCCTTGACGGTTAGCTGGACCAGCAAGTGGTATGTAGGCTGTTTGACCTAATTGGGGTTGGATGACTTCGATTACATCTCCTACGGCATAAATATTCGGATCAGAGGTTTTCATAAATTCATCCACTTGAATTCCTCTAGATTTTCCGAGTGTCAGTCCTGCATCTTGAGCAATACTCGATCTAGGCCGAACTCCTATTGCCAGAATCACTAGATCAGCAACTAACTCAACAGTCTTGTTTTGGCTATGGATTGAAATTCCTAATTTGTTTTCATTTATTTCTTGAATACTTTTTAGTTCGGTTTCGAGCAGGAGCGTTACTCCGTGTTTCGTTATTTCAGAGTGAATCAGATCGGCGGTATCTCGGTCTACTGGGGGAAATACTTGGTCTCCCCTTTCAACGAGTGTGACTTTTAGTCCTAGTTTTACTAAATTCTCGGCAGTTTCAATTCCAATGAATCCGCCTCCAATAATTATTACTGACTTGCAATGGTGTTGATGAATCCAGTTTTTGATAGCATCCATATCCGGAATTGTTTGAAGAGTAAAAACACCTATTGAGTCGATTCCAGGTAATGGGGGCCGAATTGCCTCTGCGCCCATAGATAAGATGAGCTTGTCATAGAAATGGACTTCTATCTCTTGAGTCACCTCATTGCGGGCGACGACTTGTTTCTTAACACGATCAATGGAGATGGCTTGAGTATTTGTTCTAACATCTAGATTCAATCTCGCATGAAGTGATTCTGGAGTTTGAAGAATTAAGTCCTCACGATCTTCAATGATACCTCCCAGGGCATAAGGAAGTCCGCAGTTCGCAAAACTCACGTAGGGACCTTTTTCCAAAAGTGTAATAGATGTTTTTTCTGAAAGCCTTCTCGCTCTTGCTGCTGCAGAAGCTCCTGCTGCTACACCGCCAATAATTAAAATTTTATCAACTTGTTTTGACATCTTGAGACTCCTTTAGGCATTGGTTGTACGGTCACTGTTAGCAGCCGGTTATTCTATTCTAGATTAGATGAAATAAGGAATTTAGAAAAGTGTTCCGTTCATCCACATTCCAATGGAGGTTGCTTCGAGGATGCTTGCCTGAGAGCCAGTTCGGCCATCTACTCTTTGAGCAGCGATGGGAAATGTAGAAATATAAGGGAAAATGGATAAATAAGATGAAATAGCATAGGTGACTCCGATATAGATGGGAACTGCACTAAATCTCCAAGCTGGATCCTCTCCATTGCTTATGAGGGATGCACGAAATATATTCCAATCAGAGCATACGACTTTTCTGTAATCTATATTTGTTCCTATAGTTAGCTTTGTGTTTGTGTCTAATTTGTAATTGAGAGTCGGTTGAAATGCGATGATAAATTCAGGTTTATTTCCAGCAGAATATCCGCTATTTTTTGATTGACTGTCTAGTGCTGCTCGGTTCTCGTAAAGTAAAAATCGAGGAGCTAATACGCTGAAAAAGGACCATCGACTTTCTCTGGGCTCATACCGGAGGCTTGCAAACATTCCGGGTGCAAAGAGAATGGTTCTTTGTTGTGCTTGAACGCCTGTGAAGGGTGCAGGAAAAAAGTAGGGGAAGTCTGTATTAATGGCTCCGATGAGAGTCCATTCTGTTCCAGAGATCAGTTTTCCTGAAATTCCAATGCGAGGTGTTTCCCAGCGTAAAACCCTATAGTCTGGATTTTCAATACGGTTATTTAATATGAGCTTAAATCGACTTTGAAAATCAAGCGCTAAGTTATTAGAGAATTTATATCTAAATGAGATTTGATTTTGAAAAAAGATGCCATCATTTTCTGGTAGGCCGAGTTGATTGGGGTTAATATCTCGGTTATCTGGATGAAATCCGGGTCCATAGAAGTAGAAAAAATAGGTGACTCCGAGATTTTTTTTAATCGATTCAGAAAGAGTTTCAGCAGCTTCCCCTGCTTGCTCTGTAGACTGATTGCGAGAGGCAACCGCTTGATCAGTAGCAGCATGCAGAAAAGATGCAAATAAAAAATGCAAACTTATTAAAACTATCTTGATCAGGATTAACACGCAGCGTTGGTATAGCATAACCCTCTTGTCGAATCAAGATTCAGAGCTTTGTTTAGGTATGGGTTGGTGGTTTACTTAAAGGAAATGGGTCAGAAAGGGGTGAAAAGGTCTATTTTTTGCTGCAGAAGGAGGGGAGTTGGGCCAAAAACTGAAAAAGTGATTGGAAATCGGTGAGGTGGTCCCATGGAAACAGGATGAATTTAATTCGAAATGATTTTAACTTCGTGTTTCCTTTTTTATGCGATGCATTATTTAAATATTCAGTTTAAATAATAAAAAATGATTATTTTTAAAAAAAGCATTGCTCTAAAAGAACTAAAAACGTACAACGCAGCGCAATCGAGGGGGCTTGACTAAATTCTTAAAAATTAAAAAAAAACGAAAAGAGGTATTTATGTATTATGAGATAAAAAATTCATGGATAATTGCGGTTTCACTATTTTTAACAATTATCTGTTCAAATATTTCAAGCGCAGATGATTCTTTAGTTAAAGAAGTATTTAATCAAGCCCTTGTTTCCTTTTCTCAGCGTTCTGCAATTAACTCTATTCCGATTGAAGATGTAATTACAGAACTTCAGAAGATTGAAGAAAAAGCAGATGATGCAGATTTGAATTATGATATTTATATTTTAGAGTCTCGAGCATTTTATTGGAAGGGCGAACATGTTAATGGTAGTGATCAGAAAATTGCTATTCATGCAGCAGGTCAAATTTTGGCAGATCGAGCAAAAAAACTCAATGCAGGTTACGCTGAAGCATATTATTTTGCTGGAATTCATTTGGCTCGATGGGCCGAGGCTAACGGAGTTCTCACTTCATTAGGTCGAAAAGATGAACTTATTGACTACATGAACAAGGCGCTCATTCATCCTACCCGAAATGACGAAGATGGAGAATCTTTAGATGGCTATGGGCCTGATCGGGTTTTTGGACGACTTTATTTTAAAATGCCAACCTTATTTGGTGGTTCAAGAGAGAAGTCACTCAACTATTCTAA